>JBJMGU010000054.1:0-24851 GCA_045807765.1 Blastocatellia bacterium | reverse complement strand
GAAGAAAACCATCAGCTTGAGCTGACGCTGGTAAGCGGTCAGGCGCGCAAGCCTGATGAGCTGGGCGCCATCGTCGTCGCCGTCGTCAACAATGCGCCGGTGACGGTCGCCGATGTCGCGACGGTCGGCGAAGGCGTCGCACCCAATTACACCATCGTTACTGCCGACGGCCACCCGGCGGTGCTGCTTAACATCACGCGGCAGCCGAACGCCAACACGGTTGCCGTCGTTGATGCGGCGCAGGCCGAGCTGAACAGCATGCGGGCATTGCTTCCCAGGGATGTGAAGGTCGCGCCGTTTTACGATCAATCGTTGCTGGTGCGCGAATCGATCAAGTCGGTGCGCGATTCAATCCTCATCGGCTTGCTGCTGTCGGTGGCGATTCTTTACGGCTTCCTGCGCAACTGGGGGACGACGCTCGTAGCGATCTTAGTCATTCCGGTCACGGTGCTGGCGACGTTTCTGGCGATGTGGCTGGCGGGGTTGAGCTTTGATTTGATGACGCTAGGCGGTGTGGCGGCGGCCATCGGTCTGGTGATCGATGATGCCATTGTCGTCGTCGAAAACATCTTCACGCATCTGGCGCGCGGCGGCTCGCGGCGGGCGGCGATGCAGGCGGCGGTTTCTGAAATCACCATACCGATCATTGGCTCGACGATCACGCCGGTGGTCGTCTTTTTGCCGCTGGCGCTGCTGACCGGCGTGACCGGCGTCTTCTTTCGCTCGCTGGCGTTGACGATGGCCGTAGCGTTGTTGACTTCGCTGGTGCTGGCCTTGTCGTTCACGCCTGTGCTTGCCGAGCTGTTCGTCAAAGTGCCGCCGCGCAAGCCGCCACCAGAGCCGCAGCAAGAGCCGCCCGCGACTCCAGAGGCTGACGCCGAGATGAACGAACGTCAGCGCGAGATGCTTGCCAACGAGCGCGAAGAAGAGGCTCAGCACGGGCGCTTCCTGCGCATCATCGTCACGCGCTACGAATGGCTGTTGGGCCGCGCCCTCGACAATCGCCTGCTGGTGCTGCTGCTCTGCCTCGGCGTGCTGGTCGTTTCCTACATGGTTTATCGCGGCCTCGGGTCAGAGTTCCTGCCGGAGTTCGACGAAGGCGCGTTTGTGCTTGATTACTTCACGCCGCCGGGCACGTCGCTCGCGGAGACCGACCGCATTCTCAAGCACGTCGAAAAGATGTTGCAGGAGAACGAAGACGTCGAGAGTTATTCGCGGCGCACGGGTCTGCAACTTGGATTGTCGATCACCGAGCCGAACACCGGCGACTTTCTCGTCAAGCTCAAGAACAAGCGCAAGCACAAGACCGAAGATGTAAAAGACGATATACGCAAAGAGATCGCCAACACCGAGCCGAGCATGAGCCGTGTCGAATTGCCCGGCATTCTCGGTGACCTGATCGGCGATCTAACCGGCTCGCCGCAACCCATCGAGATCAAGCTGTTCAGCGAAGACACCGCGGCGCTGCGACAAAAGGCGAAAGAGATTGCCGAGCTGCTTGAGAAGATGGGCAAGACGGACATGTCCGGCATTGTGGATATTGATGACGGCGTGACGGTGACGGTTAGCGGTCCGGCCATCATCTTTCGCGTTGACCCGCAGCGCGCCGCGCAGCTCGGCGTCACGGCGACCGACATCGCCGGCACCGTGGCGACAGCGATGACCGGCGACCCCAGCTCGGCGATCCTGCAACAGGGCCGCTTGATCACCGTGCGCGTCCTCTTGCCGCCCGCGGCGAAAGCCTCGCTCGACACCTTGAAGTCGTTGCAGATTCGCTCGCCGGCAAAGGGCGCGCTCTTTCGACTCGATCAAGTCGCCGATGTCGAATACGACCCCGGGCAGGCAGAGATTGCGCGCGACGGCTTGCGCACGACGGTGGCGGTGACGGCGCGGCTCGAAGGGCTTGATCTCGGCACCGCCATTAAGGCCATCAAGGCGCGGCTCGCCCGCGAAGTGAAGCTGCCGCCGGGGATGACGGTTGAATACGGCGGATTGTATCGCGAGCAGCAATCGAGCTTCCGCGAGCTGATGATGGCGCTCGGGCTCGCGGTGGCGCTGGTCTTCGTCACGCTGCTCATCGAGTTCCGCTCATTCTCGCACCCGCTGGCAATTCTCACCGGCGCGGTGCTGGCCCTGAGCGGCGTGCTGGCGGCGCTGTTCGTCACGCGGACGACGCTCAATGTCGTGTCGTTGATGGGAATGATTATGGTAATCGGCATCGTCGCCAAGAACGGCATCCTGATGCTGGACGCCGTCGAAGATCATCTGGCGGCGGGCGACACGCTCAGAGAAGCGTTGCTGCGGTCGGGGCGGCGGCGCTTTCGCCCTGTGCTGATGACTTCGCTTGCGGCGATGTTCGGTATGCTGCCGCTGGCGCTGGCGCTCGGCTCGGGCGCAGAGATGTTACAGCCGCTGGCGATTGCGGTGATCGGCGGCTTGATGATCGCGCTGCTGCTGTCGCTAATCGTTACGCCGACGGTTTACGCGATGCTTTATCGCCGCCGCACCGTGCGGACTTGAGGTTTGACGCGGTCTGGATAAGCGATATAATGCGCCCCGCGATTAATTCATCCGGTTTCTGAATTCCTTTGGCTTCTTAAATGTGCGGTTCGGGGAAGACAGCGGTACTCTTCTCTTCGTCTTCTCAAACCAGCTTTTCAAACCATTCTCACCTTAGATTCAGGAGGCGGATTATGTTGAAACGAGTCGTCGGGTTCACTTATGGGGTTCTGTGCTACCTGGTGTTTTTCGGCACCTTTCTCTGCGCCATCGCCTTTGTCGGCGGCGGCAATCTCTACGCGCCGGAGCAGAAGCTGGTGGCGCCCTGGGCCATAGACTTCTCTTCGCGACCGCTGGGCGAGTCGCTGGCGATGCGGCTGATTATTGATGCGCTGCTGCTGAGCCTGTTCGCCGTGCAGCACAGCGTCATGGCCCGCCAGTGGTTCAAGCAGCGCTGGACAAAGGTGGTTGCGCCGCTGCTTGAGCGCAGCACCTACGTCTTGATCGCCAGCCTGATTCTGCTGGTGATGTTCTGGCAGTGGCGGCCCATCGGCACTTCGCCGGAGCGCGTCGCCTGGGACGTGCATAATCACACGGCGCGGCTGGTGCTCGAAGGCTTATTCTGGCTCGGCTGGCTGATCGTCCTGACCTCGACCTTCCTGATCAACCATTTCGACCTGTTCGGCTTGCAGCAGGCTTATTGCTATATGAAAGGCACCGAGTTGCCGCCGTCAACCTTCAGGACGCCGGCGTTTTATCGCGGCGTCCGCCACCCGCTCTACCTGGGCTTCATGATCGCCTTCTGGAGCACGCCGCGCATGTCGCTGGGGCACCTGTTTTTTGCCGTGATGACCACCGCCTACATGATCATCGCCATTCAGTTTGAAGAGCGCGACCTGCTGCGGGCACATGGCGAGCGCTATGCGAATTATCGCAAGCAGGTCTCGATGCTGACGCCTGTGCGTTTCTTGAAATCAACGCCCGAAGATGAAGAAGTCAAGCAGAAGGGCGCGCACTCTTGAAATGACGCGGCCCTATTTGTGGCGTGCCGGGAAAATGTCTGCCGGCACGCCTGGAAATTTCTTCTGTAGGTTCTTGATGTAGCGCGGCGTCGGGTCCATCGGGCCGAGCGGGTTATCCGGGTCGTCGGCAACCCTCGAAAGGTCAGCGACCGCCCACGCGCCCTTTTCATAATGAAGCAGGTTCGGACCGCCTTCGCCCACGGGCTTCCCCTTGTTGTCGAGCGGCGTCACGTCGGCCCATGCCCAGCCTTGATGCACCTTCAAGTGATTCACCTCAAAGATGACATGCTGGCCGCTGCCTTTGAGGTACTCGTCGCGCAGCGTGTCCATAATGGCCTTGCGCTCGGCGCTGCCTTTGGCCGGCGTGTGCAGCGCGTTTTGATCCTGCGCCGTGACGCGAGAGCCATTCAGACACAGGCCCATGCACAGGATAAGCAGAAGCAGGAATCGCGTTCTCATAGCCCTCCGATGATCAGGTGATGACCGAGTAGAACCATACGTCAAACCCGGCCCGCCTGTCACGATGCTTTCCCACCTATTCATGTGGTGACAGCGCGCCAGCGGCGCGGTATGGTCACGATGGCGGTGGCGGGACAGCATGTTATTGCCGCTTGCCGCCGCGCCGGTTAAAATCATCTGGCTTCTCGGTGTAGTCTCGTAACGATTCAACGATCTAAGAAAGCTGATGACCTTGCGCCGTACTTTTGCTGCTCGATTGCGACGCGCGGCGCGCGCCCTGCTTGTTGTGTGTGCAGGGCTACTGCTCTGGTGCGCGGCGGCACGGGCCGAGCGGCTGCCGCTGCGCGTCTTCACAACTTCTGACGGCTTGGCGCGCGATCACATCATGCGCATCGTGCCGGATTCGCGCGGCTACATCTGGTTCAGCACCACCGAAGGCTTATCACGCTTTGACGGCTACCGCTTCATCAACTATGGCCGTGAGCAGGGCCTGCCGGTGCGCATCATCACCGATTTTCTCGAAGCCGGCGATGGCACTTACTGGCTGGCGACTTCCGAAGGTCTCTTCCGCTTCAACCCCGACCCCGTCCCGCCGTCACAGCGCTTTGTCCACTATCAGGTAGACGAGCGGGCCGATGCCAACGTCATCGCCGCGATTTGCGAAGACCGTCAGGGAACGATCTGGTGCGGCACTCGGGCGGGACTTTATCGGCTCGACCGCGCGAACGGTAAAGAGGTCTTCTCGTTCGTTAACCTGATCCGCCCGGCGAACAGCAGTGATAGCTTGCTGGTGAAAGCCATCATCGAAGACCGCCAGGGCGCGTTATGGGTCAGCGCCTACTCCGGCCTCTACCGTCTGCGGCCCGACGGCAATACCGAAGTCTACGCCGAGCGCGAAGGCTTGCCGACACGGTACATCCGTGACGCGCTGCTGGAAGACCGCCAGGGGCGAATCTGGGTCGGCGTCGGCCCGGCGCTTTATCAACTGGTCGCCGACCCGCATCCCGGCCAGTCGGTCGTCGCGCGCGTCTACACGGCGAAAGATGGATTGAGCAGCGAGGGGGCCGACGTGTTGTTGCAGAGCGCCGATGGCCGGTTGTGGGCGGGCGGCAACAAAGGGTTGAGCGTCAATCCTCTGGCGGCTCAGTCCGACACGCCATTTCGCGCCTATACCACGGCGAATGGATTGAGCGATCAGGCGATCACCGCCATTGCCGAAGATCGTGACGGCAACCTCTGGCTCGGCACCGAGAGCGGCGGCGCAATGAAGCTGGCCGGCGACGGCTTGACCAGTTATGGCGAGGCCGACGGCCTGAAGATGATCCGCATCGCCTCGCTGATTGAGACTAATGATGGGCGATTCTGCGTCCTGAGCAGCGGCGGCATTTTTCACGTTTTCGATGGCCGGCGCTTCACGCCCATCGAGATTCCGCTGCCCGCCGGCTGGGATTACTGGGGATGGGGCTGGTCGCAAACGACCTTTCAGGACCACCTCGGCGAGTGGTGGGTGGCAACCGGCAACGGCTTGTTGCGCTATGCCAAGATGCCGCCCGAACGATTGCCGCGCGCCCGCCCGAAAGCGGTATACACCACAGAGCAGGGCTTGCCGACCAATGAAATCTTTCGCCTCTACGAAGATTCGCGCGGCGACATCTGGATTAGCACGCTGGGGCGCGACGAGGCAGTGCTGACGCGCTGGGAGCGCGCCACCGAAACCTTTCAGCAGTACTCGCCCGCCGACGGCGTCTTTGACCATGCGCCGACCGCTTTTGCCGAAGACACGGCGGGCAACGTCTGGGTAGGCTTTTACGCTGGCGGCTTGCTGCGCTACCGTGCGGGGCGCTTCACGCGATTCACCGCCGCCGATGGCTTGCCCGGCGGGCTGGTGCGGACACTTTATCTTGATCACGCGGGCCGCCTGTGGGTCACCACCAGCGAAGGCGGCGTGGTGCGCATGGACGATCCCGCCGCCGAGCATCCGGGCTTTGTCGTCTACAATACAGAGCAAGGACTGGCCAGCAACCAGGCGACCTGCGTCACCGAAGACCGCTGGGGCCGCATCTACATCAGCACAGGGCGCGGGCTGGATCGGCTCGACCCGGCGAGCGGCCACATTCAGCACTACACGACCGCCGATGGGCTGGCCAGCAACTTCATCAACGTCGCCTTTCGCGCCCGCGACGGCGAGCTGTGGTTTGGCACGCTGCTCGGCCTGTCGCGCTTCATGCCACAAGCCGAGCGGCCCACGTTGCCGCCGACCATGTTGATCAGCAGCTTGCGCATCGGCGGCGTCGCTTACCCGGTATCGGAGCTGGGAGCAACCGATGTTCGCGGCCCGCAATTGCAGGCGAGCGCCGGTCAGATGCAGGTGGATTTTCTCGGCATCAGCCTGGCCCCCGGCGCTGGCCTGCGTTATCAATACAAGCTCGAAGGCGCCGACCGCGACTGGAGCGCGCTGACCGATGAGCGCACTATCAACTACGCCAACCTGTCGCCCGGCGAGTACCGCTTTCTGGTGCGCGCCATCAGCGCCGGCGGATTGATGAGCCCGGCGCCCGCCGCGGTCACCTTCCGCGTTCTGCCGCCCATCTGGCGGCGCTGGTGGTTCGTCACACTGGCCGGTGTGGTGGTCGCCGTGACCATCTACTCAGTTGATCGTTACCGCATCGCGCGCTTGCTAGAGATGGAGCGCATGCGGACGCGCATCGCCACCGATTTGCATGACGACATCGGTTCGAGTCTGTCGCAAATCTCTGTCCTGAGCGAAGTGATCCGCCGACAGGTCGGCAATCATGAAGTCGTCGCCGAGCCGTTGTCGCTGATCGCCACGCTGTCGCGCGACTTGATCGATGCGATGAATGACATCGTCTGGGCGATCAACCCGCGGCGCGACCGGCTGGCCGACCTGAGCCACCGCATGCGCCGTTTCGCCAGCGACGTCTTCACGGCGCGCGACATCGCCTTCACCTTCAACGCTCCCGACCACCAGCATGACACGCGGCTCGACACCGATGTACGCCGCGAAGTTTTTCTGGTCTTCAAAGAAACGGTCAACAACGTCGCGCGCCATGCGCGCTGCACCGAAGCGGCGATTGACTTTCGCATGGACGGTCACTGGCTGGAACTGAGCGTCTGTGATAACGGCAAGGGGTTCGACCCTGAAAGTATCGGCGATGGCAATGGCCTGACGAGCATGCGCCAGCGCGCCCGCAAGATCGGCGGCGCGCTGACGATCACTTCAATGATAGAGAATGGCGCGACCGTGAAATTGAAAGCGCCGGTGCGTCGCCGCGGCTGGTTTCGACCAAACTAACGAGCTTGGATTTTATGATCGAGGTAAACAGACAAAGCAGTGACGCGGCACCGCAAGCGGTGTTAAAGGTAGCGATTGTCGAAGACGTGCGCTCGCTGCGCGAGAGCTTCGGT
The DNA here is from genome assembly GCA_045807765.1 of Blastocatellia bacterium. Lineage (GTDB taxonomy): Bacteria > Acidobacteriota > Blastocatellia > UBA7656 > UBA7656 > DATENM01. The sequence continues at coordinate 17,445 of JBJMGU010000054.1, read as the reverse complement.
GTGCTGATTGACGGGACGCCGGGCTTTCAATGCACGTCGAGCTTTCGCTCGATGGAAGAGGCGCTCGACCGCATCAGTGCGAACCTCCCTGACGTGTTGCTCGCAGACATCGGTCTGCCCGGCATGAGCGGCATCGAAGGCATTCGCCTGCTCAAAGGGCGCTACCCACAACTGACCGTGCTGATGCTGACGGTTTATGACGACAACGACCGCATCTTTGACGCCTTGTGCGCCGGCGCGGTCGGCTACTTATTGAAGAAGACGCCGCCGGGCCGCCTGCTCGAAAGCATCCGCGAAGCCGCGCAAGGCGGCGCGCCGATGTCGCCTGAGGTGGCGCGCCGCGTCGTCGAGCTGTTCAAGCAGGTGCGCCCGCCCGAGCGCGCCAACTATCAACTGACGCCGCACGAGCTGCGCCTGTTGAAGCTGTTGGTCGAGGGCCACAATTATAAGACCGCCGCCGTCCAGCTTGGCGTCAGCTTCAACACCATCTGCTTTCACATCCGCCACATCTACGAAAAACTGCAAGTCCACTCGAAGTCCGAAGCCGTCGCCAAGGCGTTGCGCCAGCAGCTCATCAGATGACTAAGCGGTAAGCCCTGAAAGGGCTTCAGTCAATAGCCGGTGGCAACGCCACCGGGAAGGCCACCGGTTAAGGACGGTTGATGTCCCGACCCTGCAAGGGTCGCCGTTGCCGCCGACGGCGACCCTTGCAGGGTCGTTGACCGCTCGGCATGGCTTCCGTGGGCGTTGCCCACGGCTATTGACGCCATCCCCTTCGGGGATATTTTCAGAGCCCTTCGCGCCTTCGCTTCGCGCATACCGCTTCACGTTGCTACCAGTTTATGTGGGGACGGCGACCGCGGCTTGCCGCACAATTAAAGCCGTTAACAGGCCCTGTCGGACTTGCTACTTCTATTCACAGAATACAAAAGGAGAGTTGTATGCAGAAGGTTAAGAATAAGTTGATGGTGGCGCTGGCCACCGGTGTATTGATCGGCTCGTTTGTTCTCGGCAGTGTGTTCGCCGGCCACGCATCGCCCAACCCACCGACCCAAAACGTAAGCGTCGTCAACACCACATCCGAGCCTGTGCCAACACAGGCGGTCGGCACAACGGCCATTTCCGGCAGCGTCAGCATCGCCAACTCGCCGACCGTGCAGGTGGGCAACACGTCCGCGTCACCCGTAGCGGTGCGCGACGTTGACAACCCGGCCCGCCACCCGTTCCAGTTCTATGCCACCTTCTCGAAGACCGGCGGCAATCTGATCGTTGATAATCAGATCGCGGTGCCGGCGGGCAAGCGGCTGGTCATTGAAACGATTACCTTCCAGGCCTTCGTGCCTGCGGGACAGAAGCTGCTGGCACAGATCCACATGGTCGGCGGCGGCACGTTCGCCCAGCATAACATCATGCTGACTCCGCAAGGGGCCTTCAATTTTGACCTGCTCGATTATTTCGCCGCCACCGAAACGGTGCGCCTGTACGCCGATCAGGGCAGCGCCGTGCCGCTCCACGTCACGCGCAGTAGCAATGATGCGAACTTCTGGGGCGGCAGCTACACCGTCTCCGGCTATCTCGTAGACGTGCCGTAACCGCGCCGGCTTGCAAGCAAACCCGCGAGCCCGTCCCTAGCGGGCTCGCGGTGCTTTCCCGCCGGCGAGCGTGCCGGGCTCGCTAATGGCGCGTTGATAAGATATGGCGCACGGCTAAGATGATGAGCTGATATGATTGGGAAGCCATCATGAGCGTATTCCTGCTGCTTGCCATGCTTCTCTTAGCGCCGCCGTCTGCTCGCCCGCAGCGCTGCGGCGATTCGCTGCTGATATTCCTGCGTGACCGCAACGGGCGAGTGATCGCGCCCGCGGATTTCGAGCTGGCGAAGGTGTCCGCCACTTACACGTTGGACAACGTCGAGAACCTTGTGGATGCAGAACCGGAGATCAAAGAGTTGCCGCCCAGGGTCAAAAGTTTTTCGGTGCGCGCCGTCTGCGGCATGAAAGTGGCGCAATTCCGTCTGCGGTACAAAGGCGAAGAGATGGCTATCCGCGTGCTGAACGTGCCGGGCGATGCCGGTCACATCCTGCTTGAAGGGATCAGCCTCAAAAAAGGCGCGTATGAAGTTGATCTCGGCGGTCGCCCGCTTCGGAACGTAGAACGATATGAAGGCAGTAAAGCCGCCGACGCAGCGAACGAAATCGAGTGGGTGATTAAAGACAAGTCGCTGCGCCGAAGCGATACCCGCTTAGCTCCACCGAAGGGGCAACGGCGCGGTTTACGCCATACGGTTTACGTCTGGACCGGCAAGTATTACAGCGTGGCGCGCTGAAAGGCCGCCGCGTCCCGGTGATTATTTCTTGAGCCGGTCGAGAAACTTCTTGCGGAACTTGGCGACCTTCGGGGCGACGACCGCCGTGCAATAAGGCTGGTACGGGTTGCGCTCGAAGTAATCCCGATGGTACTCCTCCGCCGCATAGAACTCGGTGAGCGGCACGATTTCCGTCACCACGGGATCGGGCCAGAGTTGTTCGGCGGTCAGCTCAGCAATCACCTGCTCGGCAGTCTCGCGCTGTGCGGGCGAGTGATAAAAGATCGCCGAGCGGTACTGCGACCCGACGTCGGCGCCTTGCCGATTCAAGGTCGTCGGGTCGTGGATGGTGAAGAAGACTTCGAGAATTTCGCGAAAGCTCACCGCGCGCGGGTCGAAGATCACCTGCACAACTTCAGCGTGGTCCGTGGTGCCCGTACAGACTTGTTGATAAGTTGGGTTGGCCACCGTACCGCCGCTGTAGCCGGAGATGACGCTTTCGACGCCGCGCAATTCCTTGAAGACTGCTTCCAGGCACCAGAAGCAGCCGCCGGCGAGCGTTGCGACTTCCCTATTGGGCTGCACATCCATGCTCATTCCCTTTTATTCAAGCGCCTGCTCGATGGCCTGTGCTACCTCGGGGCTCTCAGGCTTCACTGCCGGCTCGAAGCGGCCAATGATCTTGCCGTCACGTCCGATCAGGAACTTGTTGAAGTTCCATTTAACATCGCCGCCGAATTGCGGGTCGCTCTGTTTGTCGGTCAGGTATTTGTAGAGCGGGTGGATGTCGTCGCCTTTGACTGAAATCTTGGTGAACATCGGAAAGGTGACGTTGTACTTGAGCGAGCAGAAGCTCTTGATCTCTTCGTTGCTACCCGGCTCCTGGCCGCCGAAGTTGTTAGCCGGGAAGCCGAGGATCACCAGGCCGCGGTCTTTGTACTTGAGATAGACCTTCTCTAATCCCTCGTACTGCGGCGTGAAGCCGCAACGGCTGGCGACGTTGACGACGAGCACCACCTTGCCGCGATAATCGGCCAGGCTGGTCTCTTTGCCGTCAATGTTTTTGAGCGAGAAATCGTAAATTGAATTTGCCACGGTCGCTGTCTCCGTCTTATCGTTAGCGCGGCTCAAGGCAACGACGGTTAACACCGACGCCAGCATGACCGCGAGTCCGATCCCTACAAGCTTTGTCTTCATAACGCGTCCTCAAAGGTTGAAATTTCCACTCCTCCTATCATAGCCATCGCGGGCCCGCGGTCAAACTCATGAGTGCGGGGAAAGCGGCTGTACGCTGACTTCTTTAAAGTAGACGTGCTCGCCCGTGGCGTAGTCGTCGTGGTTCTGAATGCCGAGGTAGCCCGAATCAGGGCGCGGGCCGCGCTCCGGTTCAAAATTTTTGGTGCGCGGCGGCACGGGCCGGGCTGGATCGAAATTGGTGACCGCCTGACCATTCAGGATGACCTGTATGCGCGGCCCGCCGAGCGTAATCTCCATCACGTTCCACTCGCCCGGCGGTTTGCTGGCCAGGCTCGTGGTTTTCGCCAGCGAATAGACTGCGCCGGTGCGGTGGTACTCGTCCTGACTGTCACAGATTTGTACTTCGTAGCCGTGATGCACGGCGAACCATTCGTCTCTGGGGCGGTCGGCGATGCGCACAAAGACGCCGGCATTCGACGCCGCGCTCGTCGTCTTGAAGACCACGCGCACACGGCAGTTGCCGAAGGTTTCGCCGGTGTACCAGAGCAAGCCCATGCCGCCTTCGCTGCGCAGCACGCCGTCTTCGATGACGAACTTGCCCGGCCCGACATGCTGCCAGCCATCGAGGTCGCGGCCATTAAATAACTGTCGCCAGCCGTCCGCCGTTACAGGCTGAGCCGGTGGCGGCGTCGGTGTTTCTTTGCAGGTCATCAACAGCGCCAGCAGAGAGAGCGTTGCGGCAAGTGTGATTTTCATCTCATCTCTCCCGCATCGAAATCGATGCAGCCCCGCTCAAGCATAAACGAATGCCTCGCGCGACGCAGCCGATTCCAGCGCGGCGCGAGGCATCGAGATGCGGTTGAGGGTTTGCTTTGAGGATGGCCGGCGAGCGTTGCTCTACTTCTTCGCCGACTTTTTGGCGCTGACCTTCTTCACCGATTTCTTGTAACTGGCCAGCCATAGCGGGTCAACGGCGTCGGCCTGGCGGCGCTCTTTTTCAGCGATCAGCCACTTGCCGCGCTCGGTGAATGGCGCGCCGCCTTCGGCGTTGACGTGACAGAAACGGCAATCTTTGGCGCCGAACTTCTTGGCTTTGGCCAAAAACGGCGGGTAAGCGATGGACTGCACCGCCAGCGCCGTGATGAGGCTCGCCAGAAAAGTAACCGATAGCAAAATTTTAATCCGTTTCACGAACTCCTTCTCCCTCGGTGTGATGAAATGTGGCTCGCATTAGCCAGCTAGAACTTGATTCAGCTCACGCACCAGCGCCGCCGCCAATCGCTCGTCGGCCTGCTCGCCGCCGAGCGCATGCACGAGCGCCGTGTAGAGACTGTGCAACGTCTGCGCGGTCGCATCTGTGGGCGCAAGGCGCACGTTGAGCTGCACGCGGCTGAGGTCTGCGGGCACCGTAAGCGTCCTTTGATCGAGCGCCTCAAGATGAAAGAACATCACCGCCGCGAACGCCGTCGGTCCGGTGTTTTCAGTCACCGGCAACCCGCTGGTCTTCGCTCGTTCGGGCGGTGTCGGCTCGCCGGCTTTCTTTTCGTTTTCGCCCGACTTCTGCTCTTTTTCCGTAGGCGACTGGGTCGGCCCCGGCGTCGCGCCCGTCGCCAACATCTTGTAGCGCGCCGGCCCGGAGCCGATGCCGCCCTGAATGCCGGCGAGCTGCACCTGCGCGTCGCTGACTTCGCCGGCTTTGCCGCCGTTGACCGTCAGACGACCGCGCAGCCGCAAGCGATTGTCGGCGATCTCGGCATGCGCCGGCGCAAAGGTCAGATCATAGCTTTTGCCGCCGAGCGCGAACTCGCCGGCGAAGACGCGCTCTTGCAGCCAGACCGGCACTGAGTAGAGTTTGCGTCCGCCCGTCGTGCCGCGCGCCGCCGTTGCGGCCTTGCGCGCCGGTTGCCTGGTTTTCTTGTTTGCCTGATTAAAGAACATCCGCTTGCTCCTACAAGTTTCCGCGCTTGCGCTCGTCGGCGATGTAATCGCAGGCGCGCATGGTCAAGGCCAGAATCGTCAGCGTCGGGTTCTGGCAGGCGCTTGATGTGAAGGCGGCGCCGTCGGTCACGAAAACATTCTTGGCATCCCAGCACTGATTCCAGCCGTTTAACACCGATGTCTTGGGGTCGCTGCCCATGCGCGCGGTACATAGCTCGTGAATGATGCGACCGGGCGCGGTGATCTGCCCGCCCTTCCAGGTGATCTCGGCGCCGGCAGCGCGCAGGATTTCTTCGCTGGTCTCGGCGGCATCTTTAGCCATCTCGCGCTCGTTGTCCGAGTGCTGAATGTGAATCTTCAACACAGGAATGCCCCAGGCGTCAACGACGCCGTTCGGATCGATCTCGGCATGATTTTCAAAGCGCGACAGCATCTCGGCGCGCGTCGTCATATAGACCGGCGCGGTGTACCAGCGGCGCACCGCCGTCTTGAATTCGCTGCCGAAGCCGGGGGCGCGCGATGGGTCTTTGGCCATGCCGGGATAACGCCAGATTTGCGAGGCGCACTCGAAACCATAGCCGCGCACGAAGCGCGCGTGTTTGGTCTCTTTGCTGACGTTGCGGAAGCGCGGAATGTAGAGGCCATCCGACTTGCCGTCTTCGTTGACCGGCGTGCGGCCTGCAAGCTGATGGAAGAAGCCGCCCGCGCCGATGCCGCCGAAATGGTCTACCAAGTAATGACCCATCACGCCCGACGAATTGCCGAGGCCATTGGGGTGCTGGCGCGATTTCGAGTTGAACAGAATGCGGGTTGATTCGAGCGTCGAAGCGGCGACGACGATGACCCGCCCGAAGGCTTCGTACTCCTGATAAGTAACGCGGTCAACATAGGCGACGCCCCTGGCGTTGCCGGTGTTGGTGTCGGTGATGAGCTGGCGCACGACCGAGTTCGGCCTGAGCGTCATGCGCCCCGTAGCCTGGGCGATGGGCAAAGTCGAAGCAATCGAGCTGAAGCTGGCGTTGACGTCGCAGCCGTCGCCGCAGTTGCCGCAAAAGTGACATTTGTTACGCCCCTTCATATGCGGGCGCGGCTGTGCGGTCAGCATGGCGACGCGCGCCGAGATGCCGCGGCGGCCCGTCTTCTCAGCGCCGCGACGGAGCAAATGCTCGCCACAGGTGAGCGGCATCGGCGGCATGAATTTGCCGTCCGGCAGATGCGGAATATGGTCTTGATTGCCGCTGATGCCGACAAAATCTTCGGCCTTGTCATAATACGGCTCGACGTCTTTGTAGCTGATCGGCCAGTCATCGCCGAAGCCGTCGTGCGAAGCAGCTTTGAAATCGAGGTCGGACATGCGCCACGAGAAGCGCCCCCAGTGCAGGCTCTTGCCGCCGACGATGCGGGCGCGCACCCACATAAACGGCTTGCCGGGGTCTGTGGTGTAGGGATGCTCTGTGTCCTTGACGTAGAAGTGGCGCGAGAACTCGCCCGCCGTGTCCTGCATCCACTGATCGTAGTCGCGCCAGCCCGGACGACCGAAGCCGCGGTACATCGACTCCCACGGGTTCTTATGCGAATTCAGATCGCGCTCGGGGTTGACCGGCGGGCCGGCTTCGAGGACCAAGACTTCAAAGCCATGTTCGGTGAGTTGCTTTGCCGCCATGCCGCCCGAAGCGCCCGACCCGATGATGATGGCGTCGTAAATTTTTTGCGTTCTCAATTCCGCCTCCCCTTATGAAGACCGATCTGAAGCGCCCGACCTCGGCTTGCGCGCTCGGCGTTTTTTGTCAGGATGGTCGTGACGGTAACACAGCCGCCCGCGGCAATTCAAGTTTGGCGGGTCGGCTTGCGCGGCGCGGCTAATTGGGTTATTAAGAAAGACCAGATTCTCTTGCTCTTCATCTCGGTAGCGCCCGACTGAATTTCGAATTGAACCGGTCAAGGTGCGCCTCTGCGAGGAGCAATCACAAATCCATAGTATGCCGGGAGACGAATGATCATACGCGTTAAATTTCTCTCGATTATCACGCTGCTGCTGATCGGCCTGAACGGCGCGGCGCCGGCGGCCTCGCGCCCGACCGTTTCAGATAAAAAACAAGAGCACGATTTCGCGCTCAGGGATGGCGACCGTGTCCTCTTTTATGGTGACAGCATCACCGAGCAGCGGCTTTATACGACCTATGTCGAGCACTATGTGTTGACCCGCTATCCCGAACGGCGCATCAGCTTCATCAACACCGGCTGGGGCGGCGATCAGGTGACGCGCAATGAATGCGGGCCGTGCAAAGGCGTCGGCGGGTTGGCGCGCATCAAGCGTGACGTGATTGACCATCATCCGACGGTGGTGACCTTGCTCTTCGGCATGAACGATGGCCGCTATTACGATTTCGACGAGCCGACGATGAAGGTCTACATCGATGGCCTGACGGCGATCATTCAGGAAATCAAAGCGAAGACCAAAGCGCGCATCTACCTGATGACGCCGACCGTTTATGACGGCACGCGCAATACGCCGTGGTCGCACACCTCGCGCTATAACGGCGTGCTTGACCGCTATAGCGAAGCCGCGAAACAGATCGCCGCGCGCGAGCAGTTGCCGGTGATTGACCTGCACGCCGTCACCACCGAAGCGTTGGCGCTCGCCAAGAAGAATGATCCGTCTTACACCTTTCTGCCCGACGGCGTTCACCCACAAGAAGACGGGCAGCTCGTGATGGCGGCGGAAATCCTCCGCGCCTGGGGTGCCCCGGCCAGCGGTGTTCAGACGCAACTTCTCATCTTTACTCTCGACTCGCAGGCGAAGTCTGAGATGCTCAAAGGAGACAAGCCTTTGACGGTGATGGTTCAGGCGCCGCTCGCCTGGCCTGAGCCACTGCCGAGCGAAAAACTGCGCGCCGTCTGGCCGCAGATCACTGAGATGGGCAGCGTGACTTGGCGTCTAAAGGGCCTGCCAACGGGCACATACAAGGTCAGCGTGGACGGCGGCGACGCCAGCAACTTCACCGCAGCCGAGTTGGCGCGCGGCATCGCTTTGAATCAACTGTCGAAGAAGGCTCAGGAAGATGCAAAGGCGCTCGCCGAATTCATTCGCAAGCGCGCCGACTGGTTTTTCATGCGCTGGCGCCAGATCGAAGTGCCTTATGCCATCGAGTACAAAACGACGGCCAACGTCGTGACGGCGTTCGATTCGCTGATTGACGAGATGGCCGAGCGCGCCCGCAAGATGGCCGCGCCGCATTCCTATTCTGTGACCGTTACCCTGGCACAGTAATATCGCACTCATCAGGAGGATTGATTCCCATGTCGAAGATGAACCGGCGCGAAGCAATGATCGGCTTGAGCGCCGCCGCGTTTGGCGCTCTGGTGCTGCCGAAATTCGCCCGCCCTGCCACGGTCGAGAAGATCGTTAAGCGGGGCCGCCTGAAACAATCTGTTTCCTACTGGTGTTATCAACGCAACTATAAACTGCCGGAGTTTGCGAAGATTGTCGCCGACATGGGGCTGACGGCCATTGACCTGCTCAACGAAGAGCAGTGGTCGGTCGTCAAGCCGTATGGGCTGATCTGCTCGATGGGCTACCCGGCAGAAGGCGCGCAGATTCCCAAAGGCTTGAACGATAAGGCCAATCACGAAGTCATCATTCGCGGCTTGACCAAAAGCTTGCCGGTGGCCGCCAAGATGGGGGTGCCGAACCTGATTGCCTTCTTTGGCAATCGCGGCTCGATTTCAGAAGTCGAAGCCTTCGACAACTGCGTCGCCGGCTTGAACCGCATCAAGAAGGTGGCCGAAGATGCCGGCGTCACCATCTGCGTCGAGCTGCTGAACAGTAAAGTGGATCACAAAGACTATCTCGGCGATCACACGCCGTTCGGCGTCCGGGTGATTCAGGCGGTCGCCTCGCCGCGCGTCAAGCTGCTCTATGACATTTATCACATGCAGATTATGGAGGGTGATGTCATCCGCACGATCCGCGACAACCACCAGCACATCGCCCACTTTCATACCGGCGGGGTGCCGGGCCGGCACGAGATTGACGACACGCAAGAGTTGAACTGGGCGACCGTCTGCCGCGCCATTGTCGAAACCGGCTACACCGGCTACATCGCTCACGAGTTCGTGCCGACGCGCGAGCCGCTGAAATCGCTCGCCGAAGCCATCGCGCTGTGCGATGTCTAGGCCGCGTGACCACCGTCACCGCTCGTGGTGTCCGCAGTCACAGCCACCGGCATTCGCATCTGTTTATAAAAGAGGGTTGCGGGTCATCGGCGATCTTCTGCTAAATCGTTTTTCTAGCCGGGCCGTCCGGTTGACCGAGGGAGTAAGCAATGAGTAATGATACACCCAGCCGGCGCGATTTTCTGAAGACCGCGGCGGCATCTTTGCTGATAGTCTTCAGCGAAGAAGAGATTATCAAAGGCGCGTTCCGGCAAGATGAAAAGCCGGTCGGGCCGCCGGTGAAATACGGCATCATCGGCCTCGGCCAGTGGGGCAAAGAGATTCTTTCGACGCTGGCGCGCTCGCAGGCCGCACAGGTCACGGCCATCTCGGACACCTATGAGCAGGCGCTCACCAAAGGCAAAGAGATCGCCCCGAAAGCCGTCAGCTTCGCCGATTATCGCAAGCTGATCGAATCGCCCGATGTCGAAGCGGTGATCATTGCGACGCCGACGCCGACACACAAAGAGATCGCCCTGGCGGCGATTCAAGCCGGCAAGCACGTCTATTGCGAAGCGCCGCTCGCCACCACCGTCGAAGACGCGCGCGCCATTGTCGTGGCCGCGCAGGGCGCGCCGAAGATCAAGTTTCAGTCGGGGCTGCAAGGCCGTTCGAATTCGCTCTACCGGCACGTGCTGAAGTTCGTCAAGACCGGCGTGCTCGGCACTCCCGCGCTAGTCACGGCGCAGTGGAACAAGAAGCAGAGCTGGCGGCGCATGGCGGCATCGCCCGAACGCGAGCGCGACTTGAACTGGCGGCTGTCGAAAGCGACCTCGGCGGGCTTGATCGGCGAGATCGGCATTCATCACCTCGACTTGACGAACTGGTATTTGAAGTCGCAGCCGATTGCGGCTTCGGGCTATAGCGCCCTGGTCAGTTGGAAAGACGGGCGCGATGTTCCCGACACCGTGCAGGCGGTCATCGAATATCCGAACAACCTGCGCATGGTCTTCTCCGCGACACTGGTTAGCTCGTTCAGCGAATCGTTCACCGTCTTTCAAGGCAGCAACAGCAGCCTGATGATGCGCGAGAAGCGGAGCTGGCTGATTAAGGAAGCCGATTCGCCGCTGCTGGGTTGGGAGGTTTACGCTCGCAAGGAAGAAGTCCACAACGAGACCGGCATTGCGATGGTGGCCGATGCGACAAAGATTATCGAGGCCGGCAAAGAGCCCGGCAAAGACGGCCCCGTAGAGCCGACGCAGACGCCGCTTTACCTGGCGCTCGACGATTTCGCCCGCGCCATTCGCACAGACGCGGCAACTCCGGCAAGCGCGCTCGACGGCTATGTGGCGACGGTCGCCACGATCAAAGCCAACGAGGCAGCAATTACCGGCTCGCGCATCGCTTTTGACAAATCATGGTTTGAACTCAAATAGACACTTTTAGGAGGAGCGCAGTTATGAGCAAAAAGCAGAAAGAGTATGACCTGACCCGGCGCGATTTCATCAAGACCACAGGCGTGACGACCGCCGGGCTGGTCGCCGCGTCATTGGTCAGCAGCGAAGCGCCGCCGGCGAGCGCCGCCACGCCGTCACTTCCAACTTCGGCGCGCATCATCGGCGCCAATGGCCGCGTCAACTATGGCTTCATCGGCGTCGGCGGCATGGGCAGCGGCCACCTCAACATCATCAACACGTGGGTGGATAAGAAAGAAGAAGACGTTGCCATCCTCGGCGTCTGCGACGTCTTTGACAAGCGCCGCCGCAAAGCGCAAGAGACCGCCAAGCTGTCGGACGCGCAGGTCTACAGTGACTACCGAAAGCTATTAGAGAACAAAGACATTGATGTGGTGGTTATCGCCACGCCCGACCACTGGCACGCGCAGATCGGCATGGAGGCGATGGAAGCGGGCAAGCACATCTACATCGAAAAGCCGATGACCCACACGCTTGAAGAAGCCTTCAAGCTGCGCGAAGTGGCGCTCAAGACCAAGCGCTGGGTGCAGGTCGGCTCGCACGGCTGCTCGGACCCGAAGTGGCACAAGGCGCGCGAGATCACTAAAGCCAACCGCCTGGGCCGTCTGCTCTGGGCGCAGGGCAGTTATTGCCGCAACAACCCGAAGGGCGAATGGAATTACAAGATCGAGCCCGAGGCCACCGAGCAGAATATTGACTGGAAGCAGTGGCTGGGCAAAGCGCCGAAGCGCGCGTTCAGCGCCGAGCGTTTCTACCGCTGGCGCAAGTTCTGGGACTATGGCAACGGCATCATCGGCGACCTCTGGCCACACCGCCTGCATCCGCTCATGCTGGCGATGAACCTGCTTGAGTTTCCGAAGACGGTCAACTGCATCGGCGGCATCCTCTGCGACACAGACACCGGCAACGGCGAGCCGCGTGATGTCGCCGACACCACCATGATGACGGTCGTATTTCCTTCGGGCGCGATGATCTTCCTGGCCGGCTCGACCGTAAACGAGCGTGGCGTCGAAGACGTGATTCGCGGCCATAAGGCGAACCTGCTGTGCGGCGGCACCAAGGTCGAACTGGTTCCCGAACGTCCTTATGCTGAAGAGATCGAAGCCAAAGACGAGACACCGCCGGATTCGGGCGAAACCCACGCCAAGCACCAGAAGAACTTCTTGCAATCGATGCGCAACAACGTCGCGCCGAACTGCGACATTGAGTTGGGCGTGCGCGTGCAGACCATCGTTTCGATGGCCGAAGCGTCCTATCGCAAAGGCAAATCCATGCAATTCGACGCCAACCGCCTGAAGATGAGCAGCTAATCGCGCCGCTCGATGGCGAATGACGATCCTGCGAACGAGGCAGCCCGCGCGGGCTGCCTCGTTTCGTTTCGGGCTTGGGCCAACCCCATGAATGCGGCAGCAATTCAAGCGGCCTGTGATAAAATCGGCGGCGAGGTGTTCTTATGAGTACGACCGAACAATTGATGACCGCCGACGAGCTGCTCAGGATGCCCGATGATGGCTTTCGCTATGAGCTGGTGAAAGGAGAGCTGAGAAAGATGGCCCCTGCCGGACACGAACATGGACGAGTGGCTGTCAGATTTACCTGGCGGCTGGCGCAGTACGTTGAAACAAACCAGCTCGGCGTGGTCTACGCCGCCGAGACCGGCTTTCGGCTTTCGACCGACCCGGACACCGTGCGCGCCCCTGACATCGCCTTCGTCAGCCGCGAGCGGCTTGAGGTGGTAAAGAGCGCGACCGGCTTCTTTCCCGGCGCTCCCGACCTTGCGGTTGAAGTCGTCTCGCCCGGGGACACCTACACCGAAGTCGAAGAGAAAGCAATGGACTGGCTCGCGGCAGGCGCGCGGATGGTGTTGGCGCTCAATTCGCGCAAGCGCACGGTGACGGTCTTTCGCTCGTTAAACGACATCGTGATCCTCGGCGATAATGCGATACTCGATCTTGATGATGTGGTTCCAGGATTCAAGATCGCCGTGAAAGACATTTTCGATTGATCTTCTTCCAGTAAGTGTTTCCTCTACGCTTAAACCCGCAATGAACGCCCCGGCAATGGTCACGCTTTCGACGCACGCCATGGCGACGCGCTTCGAGCTTCTGCTCTACGGCGCGGACGAGGTGCGGTTGCGCGCTGCCGGCGAAGAGGCGCTGGCCGAGATCGAGCGGCTCGAAGCCCAGTTGAGCTGTTACCTTGCGGACAGCGAGATCAGTTGGATCAATCACCGCGCCGACCTTGAGGCGGTACGCGTCGAGCCGCGCCTGTTTCACCTGCTCAAACACTGCGCTGCCTTCAGCCGCGCCACCGATGGCGCGTTCGACATCACCATCGGCCCGCTAATGCGCGCCTGGCGCTTCGCAGGCGATACCGGCGCAGTGCCTTCCACGGATGAGCTTGAAGCGGCGCGCCGGCTCACAGGCATGCACCAGGTCGAGCTTGACCCGGAAGCCTTCACCGTCCGCTTCAAACAAACCGGCGTGCGGCTCGACCTCGGCGCCTACGGCAAGGGCTACGCCATCGAGCGCGCTAGCGATTCGCTGAAAGAAAACGGCGTCGCGAGCGCCCTGCTGCACGGCGGTACAAGCTCGGCAGCGGTCATCGGCACACCGCCTGCGCAAGCGAGCTGGCGCATTCAACTGAGCGAGCCGTTCAAAATGGCCGGCGAGTTCATCACCCTCGACCTCGTAAGCGAGGCGCTGTCGGTTTCAGCGAGGCACGGCAAAATGTTTACGTCGGACGGGCAGACCTACGGCCATGTCATCGATCCGCGCACCGGTTATCCGGTCAACCGGGCGCTTGCTGCGGCGGTCGCCGGCCAGTCGGCTTCGACCTGCGAAGTCTTATCAACCGCCTTGCTGGTGCTCGGGCCGGCGTGGCTCGACGAGATGACGGAACGCTTCGTCGGCTATCGCGGCGCGGTCGCTTATCAAGAAAACGAGGCGAACGTGGGCCTAGCAAGACGCGGGCTGTGATCGGCGGGGCGAATCGTTTGACAAGCGGCGTAGCCAGACAGTATAAGCATATCGCTGTCGTCTGTGACTTCGCTTGCATCAACCTTGCGCACGTTAATTCAGGTACGCTCTCGTCGGAGAGTGTGCCTTAAGCACCAATTCACCTGAGCCGTCTGCAAAACTTAAATCGAGGTCTGCCGCATGAATTTGACTAGCATTGACTGGATCATCATGGTGGTTTACTTCGTCTTTGTGCTCGGCATCGGCTTCATGCTGAAGCGCTACATGAAGACGAGCACGGACTTCTTTCTCGCGGGCCGTTCAATCCCGGCATGGATCACTGGGCTGGCCTTCATCTCGGCCAACCTCGGCGCCCAGGAAGTCATCGGCATGGGCGCGTCGGGGGCCAAGTATGGCATCGCCACAAGTCACTTCTACTGGGTCGGGGCGATTCCGGCGATGGTCTTCGTCGGCGTCTTTATGATGCCGTTTTATTACGGCTCGCGGGCGCGCTCGGTGCCGGAATACTTGAAGCTGCGCTTCGACGAAAAGACCCGCGGGTTGAACGCCATCTCGTTTGCGGTGATGACGGTCTTCTCGTCCGGCATCTCGATGTACGCGATGGGCTTGCTGCTGCAAACGCTGTTGGGCTGGGACTTCAACTTCAGCGTCTTGATGTCGGCAGTCATCGTGCTGATCTACATCTTCCTCGGTGGCCTGACCTCGGCGATCTATAACGAAGTGCTGCAATTCTTCCTGATCGTGCTCGGCTTTCTGCCGCTCATCTACATCGGCCTGAAAGACGTTGGCGGTTGGGGCGGCCTGCAATCGCGGCTGGTTACGGTTGCCACGCAGCACGGCTTCGGCCCGGGCGCCTACAGCGAATCATGGCGATACCTGGGCAGCCCCGATTCAAACCCCATGGGCGTCGAGTGGTTCGGCATGGCGATGGGCCTGGGGTTCGTACTGTCGTTCGGCTACTGGTGCACGGATTTCCTGGTAGTGCAGCGCGCCATGGCCGCAAAGTCGATGGACGCGGCGCGACGCACGCCGCTGATCGCTGCCGTCCCAAAGATGTTCTTCCCGTTCCTGGTCATCCTGCCGGGCATCATCGCCATCGCGCTCACTTATCAATCGGGCGCCAGCGGCTTCACGCTGCCGATGAAACCCGACGGCACCTACAATTATGACCTGGCGATTCCGCTGATGCTGACGCACTACTTCCCGTCGGGCATCCTCGGCGTCGGACTTACAGCACTGATGGCGAGCTTCATGTCGGGCATGGCCGGCAATGTCACGGCGTTCAATACGGTGTGGACGTACGACATCTATCAGTCCTACATCAAGCGCGGCGCGAGCGACGAGCATTACCTGTGGATGGGGCGCATGGCGACGGTCTTCGGCATCGCCATCTCGGTGGCGGCGGCCTACGTGGCCAGCCGCTTCAACAACATCATGGATATGCTTCAGCTAGTCTTCGCCTTCGTCAACGCGCCGCTATTTGCGACTTTCCTGCTCGGCATGTTCTGGAAGCGGGCGACCGGTCACGGCGCGTTCACCGGCCTGCTATCGGGCATCATCGCGGCGGCGATTCATCATGGCCTGACCTTGCCTATGGCCGGCCCTGGTCTACTGGCCCCCGTGGGCTTCAAAGGCGGCTGGCTCGGCATGATCCAGCACACCTATCCAAGCGAAATGGCGCAGAACTTCTGGACGGCCATCTATGCCTGGACGACCTGCTTTGTCGTGACCATCCTGGTCAGCCTGGTGACGCGACCGCGACGCGACGAAGAGCTGGTCGGGCTGGTCTATTCGCTCACGGAAAGACCGAAAGAGCATCACCTGCCGTTTTATGCGCGCCCGCTCAACATCGGCATCTTCGTGTTGCTGATGGTGGCGGTGCTGAACATCATCTTCTGGTAAGGAGCGAATCAGATGGGACTCGACATACGACTGCCAATCGGATTGATGTTTGCCATCCTCGGCGTAATTCTCACCGTCTATGGGCTGGTCGGCGACAAAGCCATGTACGCTCGCTCGCTCGGCATCAACGTCAACCTTGGGTGGGGCATCGTCATGCTGATCTTCGGTCTGGTGATGTTCGTGCTGGGGCGGCGCGGCACCTCGGCGATGCGCTCGGCAGAACAGAGCGCCGAGGGCCGCTTGATCGAAGAGATTGAGCACGAGACCGGCGAAGAGCGTGAACGCCGCCCGCCGGCGCATTAAAGAAGTGATGAGTGATGAGTAATGAGTGATGAGCGAAGCGGGCACGGCATTCAATGCGCCTTCTTCTCACTCACCACTTTCCACTCATCACTCATCACTCATCACTCTCAAGAGGATTAGCATCACATGGCAATTCTAGTCACGGGCGGCGCGGGGTACATCGGCAGCGTCACGGTCGAGTTGCTGCGGGCACAGGGCGAGC
This sequence comes from Blastocatellia bacterium, assembly GCA_045807765.1. Classification (GTDB taxonomy): domain Bacteria; phylum Acidobacteriota; class Blastocatellia; order UBA7656; family UBA7656; genus DATENM01. The sequence goes on along the minus strand of JBJMGU010000054.1, from coordinate 990 downwards.
AGGTCATCATCCTCGACAACCTGTCGCGCGGTTATCGCCAGGCGGTGCCCGCCGATGCCGTCTTTTATGAAGGCCGTCTCGGCGACCGCGCGCTGATTAAGCAGATCACCGAAGCGCATTCAATCGAAGCCTGCGTTCATTTCGCAGCGCTGGCTTATGTCGGCGAATCGGTCGAGCATCCGGCGCGCTATTACGAAAACAACGTCGTCCAGGGTATTGAGCTGCTCGGCGCGCTCCGAGAAGCCGGCACGCGACAGTTCATCTTCTCTTCGACCTGCGCCACCTACGGCGAGCCGCAGTACATGCCCTTAGACGAACAGCACTCACAGCGCCCGGTCAACCCTTACGGTTGGTCGAAGTTCGTCATTGAGCGCGTGCTCGAAAGCTATGACCGCGCCTACGGCATGAAGTTCGTCGCGTTGCGCTATTTCAACGCCGCCGGCGCAACCGATACACTCGGCGAAGCCCACCAGCCGGAAACTCACTTGATCCCCATCGTGCTGGAAGTGGCAGAAGGCAAGCGGCCACAGGTTCCCGTCTTCGGCGGCGATTATCCTACGCCTGATGGCACGGCGGTGCGCGACTACATTCACGTCACCGACCTGGGGACGGCGCACCTGCTGGCGTTGAAACACCTGCGCGGCGGCGGACAGTCCGAGTTCATCAACCTCGGCAACGGCACAGGCTATTCGGTGCTCGAAGTCATCGAAGCGGCGCGACAGGTCACGGGCCGCGAGATCAATGTGCACATCGAGCCACGCCGCGCCGGCGACCCGGCGCATTTGATCGCCAAAGCCGACCGCGCTCGCGACGTGCTCGGCTGGCAGCCGGCTCACCCCGATCTTGCCGGCATCATCGGCAGCGCATGGCGCTGGCGGCAAGCGCATCCGAACGGCTACGGCGATTAGCGAGAAGAAGTAGCGCGAGCGGTTAGCATGCGCAATGCTCCACGCAAGCTAACCGCTCGCGCTACTTTTCATAATTAATTTT
>JBJMGU010000053.1:0-12497 GCA_045807765.1 Blastocatellia bacterium | reverse complement strand
GTAGTCCGTGCCCACATTTCGTCAAAAGAAACTAGCTGTTCAACATCCGATTTCCTGACGAATACGACAAGGGCTAGCATTTGCAGGAAATTTAAGCGATGCCCAAAGCGAATATACCCATTCATTGCGCTACGGAGTAAGCCGTATGCCGTGTGATTAAAATTAAGAAGACCGCTATCCGCCTCATCAAAAAGCGCATCCCGAAGCTCAAACATTTCTTGCCGGTAGAGATCAATCCGGTATTCTCTAAAGCCCCAAAAGACAAGATAGCAAAGCCCGCAGAGTGATATTGTTGACAGGATCACCGTAACGATTGTTTGAGAATCCATAGTCATTCCTCCTAATCCTCATCCCTCGGATGAGTTTCGCCAGCGGGGGTTAATCTACTTGAGGTTCGTAGGGGATCACGTTCTGTTTCAAGCTTTTTAGTGCGTACATGGATTCTTTTGACCGTCTTCTTTCTCAGACCTCGTTCGCGCCGCCATCCTATTATACCACCTGCTGCCAACGCATAGGCCAGAGCTTCACTGATTTTTATATTGCCGAGGAAGCTAACGGCAATAGTTGCTTGGGTTTGCTGACCGGCTAGAATTTTTATAGATAAATATCCGCTCCAAACAATGAAGCAGAAAGCGCCCCATTTGATGGCGCTTATGATGACAGAAGTAACAGATTGAGCAACATTGCCACGACGCAACAGGCTATTCTCAGCCTGCAACTGGGCATAGCTCTTTTTTTTCGACTGTCTGGGCATGGGGCGACCTACTGAGGAAAACTGTGTGAGGTCGCCAGTGTAACACACTCCCGATAAGCTGCTCAAGCATCAACCTCATAGTCCACAAACAGAGCCGAGATGGTAATCCCTAAAGCGCCCGCCAGCTTCTCGACATTCTCAATCGAGACATTCCTAATTCCCCGCTCAATGTCGGCAACGTAGGTGCGATGCAGTCCGGCCCGTTCTGCTAACTTCTCCTGAGAGATGCCAAGCTCGTGCCGCCGCTTCCTGACGGCAGACCCGAACCGCTCTTTAATGGCTGGCTTCCCCTTGCGTTTGATAGAGGCATTTGAATCTACAGCAGACTATCCGTCTACAGGAAATAAGTGACAATCGGCGCTTTCCGTAGTATGATATGAATCACTATGGAGCCGACAGACAAACCGCATGAAGGCAATGGGCAGCGACCAATCGAAGTCACGCCAAAGAAATTGTTAATGATTATCCTGAAAGTGGTATTTAAGGATAGAACCACGGACGAAGAAATTGAAAAGATTTGTTCGGAATACTTCAAAGCCTTAGATGACTTGTGGGGGAAGCCGTAAAGCCCATCCGCATTCCTTTTGCTGCACCTTTGAGCGCGCTTTTATCGTATAATCACAACGGCAGAAGGAGGGCCAAACTTTGACCAAACTTTTGACCATGCCCGGCGCGCATGAACCTCAGACCCCCTTACTTTGGGGGCTCTAGGGATACCCAGACGGGCTAAGGAAATCTGGGTTGTAAGCGGTTAGTGGTGAACAACCGCCCGCATTGCTGTGCAGATCAAGATGTACACTTGATCGGAAAGGCCGCGACCAAAAACCGCGGCCTTTCGTATTTGGGGATATAGCAACACAAGATTAGGACACTACCCTTTAATTATCAGCGCGAAAGTTGCGAGATATGGCAACGTGGGCCGTAGCGGTGCCGCGCAGGCTCTCCCTTTCCTGCCCGTCCATGGCCACTGGCCCACGTCGCGGTAAACGAATAGAGAAGTAACAACCTAGCGACGCGCCGAGCGCCGAACGCCTGGTGATCGGCGACATCGATCTCGACCCGGCGCCCGAGCGCAGCTCGCTCTGAGGCGTAACGAATCCGCCGCTTGTCCGCTCAAGACATGCGCCCGATCAATGGGTTATATTATTCGTGGCAACCGCAAGCCGCAGTCAGGCGCTTACGGTTGCCACGATCCATTGCCGCGCTGAATGTGGCGAGCATCATATTTCTAACGGACCCGCTGAGCGTATGTCAGATCATAGACTGCCTTCCCGCGCCGAAGATTTTTCCGAGTGGTACAACCAGTTGGTATTGAAAGCCGAGCTGGCCGATTACGCGCCGGTGCGCGGCTGCATGATCGTGCGGCCTTACGGCTGGGCCATCTGGGAGAACATTCAACAGGCGCTCGACCGTCGCTTCAAAGCCACAGGCCACGTCAACGCCGCTTTCCCGCTGCTCATCCCGCAGAGCTTCATCGAGCGCGAACAGGCGCACGTCGAAGGCTTCGCGCCGGAACTTGCCGTGGTCACGCACGGCGGCGGCAAGAAGCTCGAAGAACCGCTCGTCGTGCGCCCGACATCAGAGACCATCATCGGCCACGCCTATGCCCGCTGGATTCAGTCGTACCGCGACCTGCCGCTGTTAATCAATCAATGGAACAGCGTCGTGCGCTGGGAACTGCGCACCAAGATGTTTTTGCGCACACTGGAATTCTTCTGGCAGGAAGGCCACACGGCGCACGCGACTTATGAAGAGGCCGAAGCCGAGACCCGCCAGATGCTCGATGTCTATACAGACTTCGCCGTCAACGAAGCGGCCGTCCCGGTCATCCCCGGACGCAAGACCGCCGCCGAGCGCTTTGCCGGGGCCGACCAGACCTATTCGATAGAAGCCATGATGGGTGACGGCAAGGCATTGCAGGCCGGTACCTCGCACAACCTCGGTCAGAATTTCGCAAAGAGCTTCGACATCCGCTATCTCGACAAGGAAGGCAAGCTGCAACATTGCTGGACGACGAGCTGGGGGCTTTCGACGCGCTTCATCGGCGCGATCATTATGGTTCACGGCGACGATCAGGGCTTGATTCTGCCGCCGCGCCTGGCGCCCTTTCAGGTTGTCGTCGTGCCCATCTTCAAAACCGATGAAGAAAAACAGACGGTCGTTGAAACGGCGCGCCGGCTCGTCAAAGAGATGACGGACGCCGGCCTGCGCGTCAAGATAGACGAGCGCGAAGGGCTAACGCCGGGATTCAAGTTCAATGACTGGGAGATGCGCGGCCTGCCATTGCGCGTCGAGATCGGCCCGAAAGATGTCGCCAAAGGCTCGGTCGTTTTGGCGCGGCGCGACCGGCCCGGCAGAGAGGGTAAGTCGTTTGCCGAACAGGCGGGGCTTGTGCAGGTCGTCAATGAAACGTTAACCGACATACAAAAGTCGCTCTACGACCGCGCCCTGGCTTTTCGCGCAGCGCACACCCAACAGGTGAATAGTTACGACGAATTCAAGCAAGCGATTGAATCGGGCTTCGCCGCGGCGCACTGGTGCGGCAATGGCGAGTGCGAAGCGCAGATCAAAGAGCAGACCCGCGCCACGATCCGCTGCATTCCTTTTGAACAATCGAGCGACGCGGGCCGCTGCATCTTCTGCGGCGCAGAGGCGCACGAGAAGACCATCTTCGCCAGGGCCTATTAGCGAGTTTCAAGAAGGCCGGCATCAGCGTCGATTCAGTTTCGGCTCGCAGGTGAGCTTTTCGATTTCATTGTTGATCTCGCCGCCGATCAATATGACCAGGCCGATCAGGTAGAGCCAGAGCATCAGCACCACGACCGCGCCGAGCGATCCATAGGTCGCGCTGTAGCTCGGCGCAAAGCGCAGGTAGAGCGAAAATAGCCACGACGCAATGGCCGCGGCAAGGGCCGCAAAGATCGAGCCGGGCGTGATCCAGCGGCACTTGCCTTTCATGTCAGGCCCGAAGCGATAGATCGTTCCCGTCGCCAGAGCTAACAAAAGCAGGCCAAGCAGGTAATCTATCGCCGTCCACCAGCCGAGCCAACCACCGCCAATTCCCAGCCGTTCGCTGATCCACATCGGCAGCCGGTCGCTCAACATGATGATCGCCGAGCTGGCAATGACGACCAGCGACAATCCGATGGTCAGCCCCAGCGCAATCAGCCGCACCTTCCAGTAACTGCGCGTTTCTTTCACTTCGTAGGCGCGGTTGAGCGTGTCGATCAGCGCCGCCGTGCCGGTCGAGGCCGCCCACAAGGTTCCGAGTACGCCGAATGACAGCCAGCCGCCGCCGCGCTTGCTCACCACATCTTCCATCGTTTCGTTGACAACGCGCATGGCATCGCTCGGCGCAATGCGGCGCAGCTCGTGAAAGATGCTTGCTTGCAGGTCGGGAATGAAGCCGATCAGGCTGGTCAGAAAGATCAGCATGGGAAAGAGCGCAAGCAGGAAGTAGTAGCCCAGCTCTGCTGACGCGCCGAGCACATCGTCTTCGCCGCTTTCGCGCCAGACGCGCCGCGCCACACGCTTGAGGACTTCTTTGCTGAAACCGAGTCGTGGCATGTGCCTCCCTGTCGTCGCGTCCACACGCGGAAGGGACAGACGAGCAGAGGAGCAGAGGGGCAGAGGTGATAAGCATATGATCCCGGCTTCACCTTTTCTCCCCTGCCCCTTTTATCCTCCGCTCCCTTGCTCCCTGCTCCTCTCGCGATTACCAGATTTGGCAGCGCTCGCTCTCGGGCCGCACCATCGCCTCGCCGGCCTTGCAGCCGAAGGCTTGCGCGAACTCCGGCATGTTCGACAGCGGCCCGTTGACGCGGAAGCGTCCGAGCGGGTGCGGGTCCGTCCTGGTTTGCAGGCGCGCGAACTCGGGCCGCACGTTGCTCGCCCAGATTTGCGCCCAGCCTAAGAAGAAGCGCTGCTCCGGCGTGAAGCCATCAATGGGCTTCGGGCGCGGCTTGCCTTCAAGCGACTTCTTGAACGCCGCGTACGCCAGCGTCAAGCCGCCGAGGTCGGCGATGCTCTCGCCGGCAACCAGCCGTCCGTTCTCGTGCAGGCCGGGCTCGACTTCGTAGCTGTCGAACTGGTGGACGATGCAGTCGGTGCGCTGCTTGAAGTTCTTCAGGTCTTCCGCCGTCCACCAGTTTTCGAGGTTGCCCTGCGGGTCGAACTTCGCCCCCTGGTCGTCGAAGCCGTGCGTCATCTCGTGGCCGATGACCGCGCCCATGCCGCCGTAGTTGATTGCGTCGTCAGCCAGCGGGTCAAAGAACGGCGGCTGCATAATGCCCGCCGGGAAGACGATCTCGTTCATCGACGAGTTGTAGTAGGCGTTGACCGTCGGCGGCGTCATCCCCCAGCGCGTACGGTCGACCGGCTTGCCGATCTGACTGAGGTTGTAGTTGAAGGCAAAATGATTAGCCGTCAGCACGTTCTGCACGTAGGGGCCGCGCTCGATGTTGAGCGCCGAGTAGTCGCGCCACTTGTCGGGGTAGCCGATCTTCTTGGCGAAGGCTTCGAGCTTGGCGGTGGCGCGCTGGCGCGTCGTCGGGCTCATCCAGGCGAGCGCCGTCAGGTCGCTCTTCAACGCGGCGATCAGGTTGCCGACCATCTGGAGGGCGCGCCCCTTAGCCTCGGGCGTGAAGGTCTTGCGGACGTAAATCTCGCCGAGGGCTTCGCCGAGCGAGCGGTCTGTGGTGCGGACCACACGCTTCCATCGCGGCAGCATCTCCTGCGTGCCGGTCAGGACTTTATTAAAGTTGAAGTCTTCTTGCTCGAACTTCGACGACAGGTACGGCGCAGTGACATCGATGAGGTGCCAGCGCAGGTAGGTCTTCCAGTCCGCGAGCGACAGGCCGGTGAGGTCATTGTTAACCTCTTTGAAGAAGTTGGGGTTGTCGAGGTTGGCCGCCGTGATCTCCGGGTGGTTGATCTGCTTGAAGTACGCCGGCCATGAGAAGTTCGGCGTCAGTTCGTCGAGCTGCGCCACGCTCATCTTGTGATAGACCGCCTCGGGCTCGCGCCGCTGCACGCGGGTCATCGAAGCCTGAGCGAGTTTGGTCTCTATGGTCATGACCACTTTGGCTTCCGCCGCGGCCCGGTCGGCGGCGTCGCCGAGCAGCGCAAACATATTCTGCACGTGGCCGGCGTAAGCATCGCGCACCTGCTTGGACTTCTCGTCGTCCTTCAGGTAGTAGTCGCGGTCGGGCAGTCCGAGCCCGGCTTCGGTGGCCTGCGCGATGACCTGCGTGCTGTTCTTGAAATCCTGCCGCGCGCCGATGGAGAAGGGGGCGCGGATGCCGAGACTCTGCAAGCGCGCGATGGCTGCTTGCAGTGAGGCCAGGTCGTTGATCTGGTCGATGCGGGCGAATTCGCCGGCAAGCGGCTTGACGCCTTCGGTCTCGATCCTGGCGGTATCCATGCCGCTGGCGTAGAAGTCGCCGAGCTTCTGCTCGTTGCTGCTGCGAGCGGCATGAGAATTCTTCGCGGCGTCTTCGAGAATCTCGCGCAGCTTCTCCTGGTTCTGCTCTTCGAGCTTGTTGAAGTTGCCCCAACGCGGGTAGGCGCCGGGGATCGGGTTGCGACTGATCCAGCCACCGTTGGCGAACTTGTAAAAGTCCTCGCAAGGCTTGCAACTGCGGTCGAGGTTCGCCGGGTCGAAACCGTGGACGACCGGGCCGTTCTCGCCTTGCGCGGCGTGCCCGCCATTTGAAGACTGCTGCCCGGCGATGGCGATCAACAGTTGGGATGAAACCAACGCCAGAAGTATGGCGACGACAAACACCATTCTGAGACGCATAAGATTTACCTCGTTAAAATGAGATTTTTGGACGAAAGCTTAAAGATTATGATAGCAGTTTGGCTGCCGGCTGTGCAGCCGCCTGAGAGGGGATTCAGGGCTGTAACCAAGTCGAAGTGGGAGCAGAGCATATCCGCGGCCCAACTGTAGGGACGATGGCGCAAGATGCGCTTCGCGCGGCGCGGGCGAGTCCGCGGCCCGCGACCCACCTGCGGTGGGTTCCCCGGCAGGCGATGATTGGTCATGGCGCAATCGCTCAAACAACTTTGTTACAGCCCTGCCTGACAAGAGCTTGAAAAGCGGCGGCAGGCCGTCTACAGGAGCGAGCGAATCCAGCCGCCGTCTACGGCAATCGAGCTGCCGGTGATATAACTGGCGCGCTCGGAAACCAGGAAGGCCGCGAGCGCTGCGAACTCGCGCGGCTCACCCAGTCGCCTTAGGGGAATTTCGGCTTCCCAGCGCGCTTTAATCACTTCAGCCGCGACCCCTTCCCTGGCCGCCATCGCTGCGGCCAGTTGCTCGACACGCTCGGTGCGCGTATATCCCGGCAGGATGTTGTTGACCGTGATCCCATCCGTTGCGACTTCGTTTGCGAGCGTCCGCGCAAAGCCCGTGACCGCGGCGCGCAAGCTGTTCGACAACATGAGATTGGCGACCGGCTGCTTGACCGCAATCGATGTGACGTTCAAGATACGCCCCCAATGCCGCGCCTTCATCCCCGGCAGCACCAGCCGAGTCAGCTCAAGCACGCTCACAAGCAAGAGCTGGAATGCCGCCTCCCAGGATTCACGGCTGAGGCTTTCAAACGGCCCGGCGGGCGGCCCACCCGTATTCGTCACCAGAATGTCTATGCGTCCGAAGCGCTCAAGTCCGCGACTGATGACGCGCTCGATGTCTGCCGTCACCGACAGGTCAGCCGCCACGCCGATGACGCGGCCCGCGACGGCGGGCCGGAGCGCCTCGCATACTTCGTTGAGTTGGTCAGCGCCGCGCGCGCAGAGGATGAGCGAGGCGCCCTCGGCGGCCAGCTCTTCGGCGACGGCGCGCCCGAGCCCGCGGCTCGCCGCCGCCACCAGCGCGACTTTTTCTTTCAGCCCAAGCTCCATGCTTACCTTCGCCTCAGGTAATCATCAGTCTTGTCGAGCCAGTCCTGTCGCGGCGGGCTGAAGATGTCAACGTCGAGCGTGTCTTCGAGCGCCTCGGCCTGGTGCGGCAGATTGGCCGGAATGACCAGGACTTCGCCGGCGCGAACGATGACCTCTTCCTGGCCGTCGGCGCCGAGATGGAAACGCAGCGCGCCTTCGAGAATGTAAGTGATCTGCTCGTTTTCATGCGCGTGCCTCGGAACGATGCTGCCTTTGTCGAGATAAACATGGGCCAGCATCATCCGTTCGCCGGTGATCAAACGCCGCGCCAGCAGATCGTTGACCTGCTCTTTCGGCATGTCGTCCCAGCGGTGCCACGTGGCTTTCGGTTCTTCCATGATCGCTCCTTCAATATGTCTTGCGTTGCGAATTCTATTCATAGCAGAAGCCGCCGCCTTTGCAAATCCCGACTGCCGGTACTGGCATAGCTAGTGCATATAACGAAGTGAACTATAGGGCGAAGAAATCAGCACACCGCAATTAACAAGGAGGGCAACGGATATGCACAGAGTAAGAGAATCTATGGTTTTGACCATAGTCCTGGCGCTGCTTGGCATGACCACCGTAGCGCAGGCGCAGCAATGGGGGCGCTGGGCACGACGCGACGACCGCCAGGCCTCACAGATTCTGGCGCGCATCGAACAGCGCACTGTAAGGTTTAAGAACACCGCGCAACAGGCGATGAACCAGCGTCCAGTGGAGAACACGCAAAGAGAGGATAGGCTAGACCGCCTGGTCAGCGATTTCCAACAGGCTGTCCTGGAGCTGCGTAGCCGCTACAACCGCAATCAGGCGAGCAATACCGATGTACAGGCGGTGCTGGATCGCGCCGCCCGCATAGATCGCTTTATGCAGCGGCGTCAATTAAGCTCGACCGCCGAGAACGACTGGCAACTGCTGCGTACCGATCTCGATAGCCTGGCGACGGCTTATCACATCGCCTGGGATTGGAGCCGTGACGACACCCGCGGCGGCGGTAATCCACGCGATTCATACCCACGCGATTCGGTGGTGAGCGCGCGATTGTCGGGAACGTTCCGATTGAATACTGCCCAGAGCGACGACGCGCGTTTGATAGTCGAACGCACAGTACGCGATCTTCCGTACAGTGACCGCCAGCGCGTATCCGAGGCGCTGCTGCGGCGCGTTGACGCCCCCGATGTCTTAGCCATAGACAAGCAGGGGCGGACGATCATGCTGGCTTCGTCGAAGGTCCCGCAATTAACGTTTGAAGCCGATGGGCAGGAGCATGTCGAAACTTATCCGAACAGCAACCGCACCTCGCGGGTGACGGCGTCGCTGACCGGCGACACCTTAACGATCAACTCGACGGGCGACCGCAACACCGATTTCACCGTCACCTTTGACCCGATCAACAACGGGCGGCAGATGCGCGTGACGCGCCGCCTCTACAGCGAGCGGCTGAATCAGCCCATCGTCGTGCAGAGCGTCTATGACCAGGAATCGCCGACGGCGCGCTGGGACATCTATAACGGCTCGCCGGCCTATGGCACCAACCGCTATGGCAGTGATCGTGGCGGGAATTACAATTCAACCAATGACTATATTGTGCCGGACAACCAGTTGATCGTCGCCCGGCTCAATGAAACGCTCGACACCACGCGGGCGCGCTCCGGCGACCGCTTCACGATGACTGTGGTTTCGCCGCCGGAGTACCGCGACGCCGTCATCGAAGGCCACCTCGGCGATGTCAATCGCAGCGGACGGCTGACGGGCCGTGCCGAATTCGCACTGTTCTTCGATTCGATCCGCATGCGTGATGGCCGCAACGCCCGCTTTGATGGCACGCTCGACAGCGTGCGCGCCGTCAACGGCGACACCTTGCGCGTCGACACCGAAGGCGTGGTCAGAGAAGATAACAGCCAGACCAACCGCACAGTGACGCGCGCGGCAATCGGCTCAGCCGTCGGCGCGCTGATTGGCGCAATTGCCGGTGGTGGTAAAGGCGCGGCGGTCGGCGCAGTCGTTGGCGGCGGCGCAGGCGCGGGCTCGGTCTTCGTCCAGGGTCGCAACGACCTGCAATTGACGCCGGGCACAGAGATCACCATCCGTGTCAGTGCGCCCAACCGCCGAGCATCGCGTTAAGCCGGCTCGCGGCATCGCATAAGCAAAGAGGCCAGTGACCGGGGTTATAAGAAAAACCTCCGGTCACTGGCCTCTAGCGTCTAGCTCTCAACTTCTACAGACTAACCGGCTCACAACGACAGGCCATGCAGGTAATCGTAGCTGATCTTGATGCTGTCTAAAGGCGAACCGGGGGTTTCGTCCTGCTCGACGAAGAAGTGTTTGACGCCGGCCTTCCTGGCCTGCGGCAACAACTGTTTAAAATCGATGACGCCGCGCCCGACTTCGGTAAAGAATCGCTTCGGCGTGTTGTCCATGTCTTTGACATGCACCAGCGCGAAACGCCCTTTCTGCGCCGCAAAGTATTTGGTCGCCGACTGCCCCGCCTTAGTGATCCAGTAAAGATCAAGCTCCATCTTAACGAGATCGGCGCTGGTCTCTTTGAGCATCAGGTCATACGGCACGACGCCGCCGAGAGGCGGGAACTCGAAGTCATGGTTGTGGTAGGCCAACTGGATGCCGGCGCGGCGACAGGTTTCGCCGGCCTGGTTCAGCGTTTCGATGACGCCCTTATAATCGTCGAGCGTCTTGCGTTCGTCCGCAGACAAATAGGCAAGCACCAGATAGCGGTGGCCGATGACGTGCGCCGCCTCAATCAGCTTGTCGAGATTCTGGCGCAGCCCCTGTAGCTGTGTGTGCGCCGACGGCGCCGTCAGGTTGAGCTTATCGAGGATGGCTTTGACCTGTTGCGGTGTGCGCTCGTAGTAGCCGGCGAACTCGACCTCGCGATAGCCGATGCCGGCGACGCGCGCGAGCGTGCCCTCGAAGTCTTTCTGCAACTCGCGGCGCACGGTGTAGAGTTGCAGGCCGATCTTATCCAGCCCGCCCTTAAGAAAACCGCCCAGCCCGTTCTGCGCAACGGCCATGCCGCCCAGCAAGCCGCCCGCCATGTGTGTCATGAATGCTCTGCGATCAATCACGCTCGTTCCCTCCAGTTGAATTGGTTGACGCGATGGCCGATCCGCGCTGCGCACTAATCAAAACACAGAACCGCCTATGATGCCAAGCATGAGCCGAGGGCCGTTTCGCGCTTCCCGTAGCCTGCGCAACCATGCGAGAATCGCTGCTCGCGAACTCTGTCTGGTTGGAGATGACTCATGAAAATCAAAGCCCTGCACATCCTTGCCGTACTTGCCGTTTCTGTTTCGCTGGCGAATGCTGCCGGCTGGCAACGCTTGTTTGACGGCAAGAGCATGCGCGGCTGGCAATTGAAAGCGGTGCATGGCGGGCGCGGCGGCGTCTGGGCGGTCGAAGACGGCGCGCTGGTCGCCAACCAGGACACCGATCACAGCGGCGGCCTGCTGGGCACGACTGCGGCGTTCAGCGACTTTGAAATCGAGTTGGAATTCAAGGCCGATTACCCTGTGGATACGGGCCTCTTCCTGCGCACACGCGAAGACGGCATGGGTTATCAAATCACCATCGATTACCGCGACGGCGGCTTCGTCGGCAGCCTCTACGCGCCGGCAGAAGGCGGCTTTCTATCGCAGTACAAAGATTGGCAGAAGGCTTACCGCAAAGCAGGCTGGAACCGTTTGCGCGCCCGCATCACAGGCCAGCCGGCGCATATCACCGCTTGGCTCAACAATGTGCAGACGCTAGATTTCACCGATACGCGCGAGCGTTATCCGGCAAGCGGCTACGTCGGCTTGCAGGTTCATGGCGGCGAAGGCGCCTGGGGCGCGACGAGCCGCGCTCGCTTTCGCCGCGTCCGCGTCCGCCCGCTTTGAAAAATACATGGCTGAGTGCTCACAAATGAAAATGAACCGGCGCGAATTCAACATCACACTGCTCGGCGCAGTTGGCGAGATGGCGACAATACCCGTCACCGCGCAGACCACTTTACGAGTCAACGGGGCGCGCTTGAACGCCCACCTCGCGGCGCTCACCGAGTTCGGCAAGAATCCGCAGGGCGGCGTCAGCCGCGTCGCCTACAGTGACGCCGACCGCCAGGGGCGCGACTACGCGATGCGGCTCATGCGCGAGGCGCGGCTCGACGTGACGATTGACGCGGCGGGCAACCTCGTTGGGCAGCGCAAGGGGAGCGAGGCGCAACACGCGCCGCTCGTCATCGGCTCGCACATCGATTCCGTCCCCGAAGGCGGCAACTATGACGGCGATGTCGGCTCGCTATCGGCGATTGAAGTGGCGCAGACGCTCGCCGAAAATAACATCACGACGCGCCACCCGCTCGAAGTCATCATCTTCCAAAACGAAGAAGGCGGCACCATCGGCAGCCACGCGCTCTGTTGCGGGCTGACCGAGAAGCAGTTGAATCTTCCGTCGCGCAGCGGCAAGACGATTCGCGAAGGGATCAAATTCATCGGCGGCGACCCCGACCGCTTGAGCGCGGCGCGGCGCAAGCGCGGCGACATCGCGGCCTACCTGGAATTGCATATCGAGCAAGGCGGTCTGCTCGAAGCCGAAAAGATCAACATCGGCGTCGTCGAAGGCATCGTCGGCATCCGCCAGTGGGACGTGACCGTTGAAGGCTTCGCCAATCACGCCGGCACAACGCCGATGAACCAGCGGCGCGACGCGCTGTTGGCCGGCGCGCGGTTCATTGACGCGGTCAATCGCATCGTCACGAGCCTCCCCGGTCGTCAGGTCGGCACCGTTGGCCGCATCCAAGCCCAGCCCGGTGCTTACAATG
>JBJMGU010000052.1:0-3264 GCA_045807765.1 Blastocatellia bacterium | reverse complement strand
GCCCGTCTGAGCGGCGCCGGCTTGCAGGTAGGCTTCATAAGAGCGCTCTTCGACGCTGCCGGAACTGACAGGAACAGGCTCCTGCCGTCCGCAGTAGGGACAGGAGAGGCAGTTATTCTGCGGGTCGAACACCATGTCGGCGCCGCAGCCGGGGCAGGGAAAGCGCTCCTGCTTTCTCTTCGTGTTTTTGGATTCTGATTCAACCATAGACCATCAAGCGTATATCAAACTTGCATGGTCGGGCGCAACCGCTTAGAGGCGAGACACAAAAAAGACGCGCCCGCTTGAGCGCGTCTGAAATCACTTAGAAGGGTTTCGCAATCGCAAAGTTGGCGACACTCAGGGCACGAGTGGCTCGTGGATGGCCTCGTCGGTGGCCGCTCGCTGACATCTAGCTTTCTGACGGGGTGATGATATCTTTCAGCTCCGAACGCAGGCGTTCGATCTCTTTGATCCGTTCGTCAATGCGTGAAAAGAGCGCCTCCTGAGCCTTGACGCCTTCGCTGATCAAGAAGGCCGCCGCCTCTGAGCGGCTCTTGAATATCCCTGACTGCACCAGCGCATCCAGGCGCTTGAGCGATTCGTCGTTGACGCGCACCATGACGACATGATCGCGTGCCGACAGCGCCGACTCAATGGCCTTGCTGATCGATTCGGTGGCTTTGTTCAGCACTTCACCGGTCTTCTGGGCGACGACGCGGGCTTGTGATGCCAGATCGTCGGTAAAAGAATTGGGCTTCGGCTCGTCGTTCGCCATGCGCGTGACGACAATCTCGTCCGGATTATCGGTCTTTTCCTCGATGATCACATCACCGGATGTTTCCCTGTTGTCCCACATCGTTGAATTTCTCCTTGCTGACTTTCTCGTAAGAGGATTACGTCGTCATTTCAGTGAAAGTTTCAGATGAAATCGCCGCCCAGCAAATCAATGAAAGGCTTGCCTGACAAAGCGATTGCGCTGGGCTGTGGAGTTCACTAAGATGAAATTCATTTGGCCAATTGGCGGCGCACCTACAATGGGTTGTCAGGTCGCTATGAATTGATGAAGACAGCTCAATAATTCGCTAGCCGGAACCGAGACCAGTCATGATGGAAACAGCAAACAAAGTCGCCCAGTCGGCAATCACCGTGTCGGTCATTCGCAAACTGCTGCACCGCAATGCCCGCCCGCACGTGGCGCGCATCTTTGCGAAAGCCTATCCGGTCGAAGTCGCGCGCCTGCTTGCGGCGTTAAAAGGCCCCGAGCGCGTCAAAGCCTTCAGAATTCTGCTCGAAACCTGCGACGTTCAGCACGTCGCCGGCATTCTCAGCGAGATGGTGCCGCGTGACAGCCTGGAGCTGATCGAGCAATTAGAGCCGAAAGAGATCGCCCGGCAACTGAGCAGGATGCCCGCCGACGACGCCACTTCGCTCGCCTCGCGGTTGCCTGAGCCATTGGCTTCGCAGGTGCTGACGCTGATGGAAGCCGAGCAGGCCGCCGACGTGCGCGAGCTTCTCGAACATGAGGAGCGCACCGCCGGGCGCATCATGACGCGCGACTTTTTCGCGCTCGAAGAGGACGTGACGATTGCCGAAGCGGTCGCCGCCTTGCAGAAACGCTCCGAAGAGTTCGAGATGGTCTTTTACGTCTATGTGGTTGATCGGCGCGATCATCTGGTCGGTGTGGTCAGCTTGAAGAAGCTATTGACGACGCCACCTTCGACGCAGCTCAAGCGCGTCATGGAGCCGAAGGTCATCAGCGCCAAAACCGATGCCGAGCAGGAAGAAGTCGCGCGGCTGGTCGCTGAGTACAATTTGCTTGCGGTGCCCATCACCGATGAAGAAGACCGGCTGGTCGGCATTGTCACGGTTGACGACGCGATTGACGTAATTCAGGGAGAGGTGGCCGAAGACCTGCTGGCGCTCGCGGGTGTCACTGCCGAAGAGAGCGTTTCGACGAGCGCCGCGCGTTCGCTGCGGCTGCGTGCGCCGTGGCTGCTGATTAATCTGCTGACGACCTTTGCACCCGCGTTCGTCATTTCCCGTTTCGCAGGGACGCTCGGCATGCTTCCTGTGCTAGGGGCCATCGTCACCATGCCGATGGGGATGGGCGGCAATGGCGCGACGCAGACGCTGACGGTGATCATTCGCGGGCTGGCGCTAGGCGAGGTATCGAATGTTGCTCAGGTGACGATGAAGCAGACAATCGTCGGCTTGTCTAACGGCTTGCTGAACGGCTTTGTTGGCGCGCTTGCCGTCGGATTCTTTTTTAAAAACATCTGGCTCGGTCTGGTGCTGGCGATTGCGATGGTGCTGAACCTGACCGTGGCGGCGCTTGCAGGGACCTTGATCCCTGTTGCCCTCAAGCGCTTGAAGATCGATCCGGCGGTTGCCTCATCGGTGTTTGTCACGACGTTTACAGACGTCTGCGGCTCACTGTCGTTCCTCGGCATCGCGACCTTAATGATGCGGCTGCTAAAGGCGGCTTGAGGCGACAAGGATTGACGCGGCGCGGATGAGCAATCAAGCCGTCGTTAATGTTATGGCGCCTGCCTCGGCATAGGCAGCATCTTCAGCGCCAGAGCCCGCGTCTGCAAATCTCTGAGCTGCGACTCGACCTCCGGGCTGCGATTCTCGGCGGCTTGAAGTGTACGGTCAACCGCTGCTTTCATGTCATCGAGCGCTTCGCGCATAACGGCCGTCTTTTTTCTCTCCGGCGTATCCGCCAGCCCCTTTACTGTTTCAGCCTTCGCGTTGTTCAGTTGGGCAACGACATCGGCCCATTTGTGCTGGCGGTAGCCCTCCATCGCACCACTGATTGCCAGATTGATCCGTTCGATATCGCCGACAGTGGTCTGCGCAAGGTGAGGGGCGGTCTTTTCCAACTCGGCGTTCTTCTTGGCCTCTTCGGGATTGGCTTTGCCTGGATCGGAGCCGCCTTTGTGGCACGCGGCAAATATCAGGCTCGACAGGATAATGGCAATCGCGACTGCCCTGGTGATTCGGCTCATGACATATTCTCCGGCATTTGAAATCGAATCGCGCGGCGCGATGACTGATCATCAGTGACGAATTCTGGCGGCGCGCGAAGCTGAAATCTTAGCACGCCACCAGAGGCACTGAAAACCAACCGCTGCTGCTTCTCAAATCACAGCAAACGCCGGAAGAGGTTGAAGCCGATGGCGAACTTGCTCGGCGGCAGCGCAAGATTGCTTGAATTATACCGGCTCGTGGTCGTCGCTTGAGTGTTCGTGAAGGTCAGCGAGAACACATGGCGGCCAATGC
>JBJMGU010000051.1:0-19859 GCA_045807765.1 Blastocatellia bacterium | reverse complement strand
GCAGCGGGTGAACGGACAGATGAAGCTGCTCAATCTGAACAAGCGCCTCAATGAATTGATGGTCATCACCAAGCTGAGTACCGTGTTTGAGACGTTTGATTCAGAGTCCGCCGCCGTTTCCAATTTTGCCGCTGCCGCAAAGCCATAAGTAGAGGTAACGAGTACGGAAGAGAACTTGTACCGCCGCGCTGCCCGCCTCGGCAACTGCCAGCCCGGAATCCTTTTTGAAACGGTCCCTTATTGAACCGCGCGGGACGCGGAAGCAGAGTATGGTAACAGAGTAGATAACCGGCATCCGTCGCCGGAGCAGCACCGGCTCGCGCTACCCTATACAGCTCTCTCAGTTCAGATAGGTGCACGAGTGTGGCCGTGTCAAAGTCTGTTGCTCTCATAGTCAAGATAGGCATTCTGAAGAAACAAGATCCCGAAGGAGGGATACGCATATGAATTCAAAGAGAATAGTTGTAGCAAGCGCGCTGATCGCCGTGATGATTGCCGGCGCCAGCCTCGCCCAGATTGTAGCGGCGGGGCAGGAAACGGCGAACTCACAGTGGCTGGCGGTTAAGCGTCAAACGCTCGCCATCGGCTATAAGAATAATGACAGCACGGCGATCAACATGGTGGGTTCCACCATTGCCCCGCGCGCTATGGGGAAGGCCGAGGTCAAACACCAAAACGGCCGCACGCGCATCAAGCTCGAGATGACCGACCTCGGCAACCCGCAAGCCATCGGCCCGTATTACACAACCTTCGTGCTCTGGGCGATAGCGCCTGAAGGGCAGGCAGACAACCTGGCCGAGCTTTCGGTTAAGACCAAAATCGAGATCGACGTGACGACGAACTTTCAGACCTTTGGGTTAATCATCACGGCGGAGCCGCACTCGGCGGTCAAGCTGCCCAGCCCGGTGATTGTCGCGGAAAATACATTACGTAGCGGCACGGAAGGCCGCGTACAGACAAGCCGCATCGACTACAGCGGCGACTCCGGCACATTTTACGCCGCCGCTTCGATGGCTGAGCCGGCGCTCAACGCCGATTACAATACACCGCTGCTCATCCTTGGCGCTCGTCGAGCCGTAGAGATCGCCCGTCGCGCCGGCGCCCGCCGCTATGCGGAGACGGAGTTGCGCGAGGCCGAAGTCAAGCTGGCGGCTCTGGAGCAGACCTGGCCCGCGCGGCGCAAGGATCAAGAGAAATACAGCGGCGCGGCTCACGACGTGATGCGCATTGCTGAAAATGCTCGGACGCAAGCGGTCGAGCGCAACACCCAGGCCCGGCTTGCCACGGAACGCCAGGATGCGGTCTTCACGATAGCTTCGGCTCAAAATGATGCCGACCGCGCGCAGATCGCCGCCAGCCGCGCGCAGAACCAGGCCGATCACGCAAACCAGCAGGCGGCGACGGATCGCGACGCGATGAACCGCGCACAAATCGACGCCGCCGCCGCGCGAGCGCGGACCGAGCAGGCGCAGAACGAAACCGACAAAGCGAAGGCCAATGAAGAACTGGCGCGGGCCGAGACCGAGCGCGCTCGTCTGGATGCTCAGGTGATGAGGCAGCAGCAGGGCGAAGCGCAGCAACGTCTTTACCTCTCTCTTTCAGAAATTCTAGAAACTCGGCGAGAGGCGCGCGGCTTGATCGTTAACCTGTCTGATGTTCTATTCGACTTCAATCAGGCGACGCTGAAGCCCGGCGCCCGCGAAAAACTCAGCAAGCTGGCCGGCATCCTGCTAGCTTATCCCGGCGCTTACCACATGCAGATCGAGGGACATACCGATTCAGTTGGCTCGTCGGATTACAATCAGAAGCTGTCAGAAAATCGCGCCGAAGCAGTGCATGATTATCTGCTTAGCGTCGCCCTGCCAGCCGACCGGATGATGGCCGTGCGCGGCTTTGGCAAGATCAGGCCGGTGGCCACCAATGACACGCCCGAAGGCAGACAGACCAATCGGCGCGTCGAGATCGTCATCAGCGATACCGAAAATTAGATGATCCGGTGGGTTGAGCGCCACCGCAAAATCTCGCCTGAACGGATTCCGGTGAAGCTTGCGTCAGTCAGGCGAGGCGCTTGCAAGCGCCCGGCAAATAGATTGACGCAGTTGTGCAATAGGGAACAGCCTCGGACTGGCAACCGAGGTATCATAGGGCTGTCAACCAGGGGATGTACGGCGTTTAGATATCGTTAGTCCCCACTACGACGGCTCCGTACACCGACAGGGGTGAGCATTGTTCCTACCTAAGAAAGGGCAATCCTTCGGGGTTGCCCCGTTTTTTGTATCGCCATCTCGAAAATCCCTTCATCGGACGATCAGCGCGAAAGATGCTGCGGAATTATTCTCAACCCGGTCTTTTATTGAACAATCTTCTCAGGTATATGGACATATAATCGTGCTGTCTTTCAGGAATACTTGGGCAAGCTACATCAGTGAATCACGTACAAGGGCAATGGATTTACTCACTCACTCCTGTATCCAATGCTCAAGCCAACTCGGACGAGGAGGCTGATATGAGCAAAACCATTTTCGCATTGCCTGTCGATGCTGCCGGCGCGGCCGGTGAAAAGCGCAAGCATGTCTTGTGCGCTGATGGCCATGAATCTACCCGCGAAATGATAGCCTACTGGCTTGACCTGCACGGCTACGAGGTGACCACAGCTGGTAGCTTAGCCGAAGCCATGCCCTTAACCGAAAAAGGCGGCTTTGATTTGCTCCTCCTTGACGGCTGGTATCCAGACGGCTTCGGCGTTAATCTGTGCAAGCGGATTCGCACGTTCGACCCCCACACGCCCATCGTTTTTCTGTCGGCTTACGCTTTTCAAGCTGACATTCGGAAAGGGCTGCACGCGGGGGCGCAAGCCTACCTCACCAAACCCTTTGACTTCGACGTGCTGGGACAGACAATTGAGAAATTTATTCTGTAGGCGAGCTGCCGCAGTCCGGGGCGGCGGTCGCAGGGGCGGCGCCTTCTATCCGCCGACTGGTTGCGGCCACCAGGCCAACGCCTTTCGTGTTGAAGGTGACAGGGGGACGATGTGCCTGGGCTGTCGGGATTACCCTTGAAAATCAGATTAAGCCGCGTTTGTGCCAGTCATCCAGATTTTGCTCTATGTCATGCATATGCTCGATCTCTTCTGGAGTGCGGAAGAAGACAAACATCGTTCCATCCAGCCTGGACTTTATCCACACTTCTCCGCTCTGGCCACACCGGGTGCAAACCGGGGTTTCTGTCGCGGAGTTTACGCCGGTCACTTCGCCTTCACAGTTTTCGTGATAATACTTGTTCATTGCGCCCTCCCTGGCCGTTCGCGCGAAGCGTTTGCAGCGCTTTCAAGATAAAGGCTAAGCCGCCGCTCGCAATCTTTTATCCGGTTGCAGTTCGATTCTGATCGGCGGCCAGCCGGATACGCTCAGCGCCATACTACGACTCGATTAAATCCTGTCATGGCCTTCTCCTTTATGGTGATCAAATTTGATTGTTAAGTTGTCGGCAGCGCATGCTGGTCAGGCCGATGAATCAATCGCAAGGCCCAGGCTCGCCGACATTCCATTTGGGCTGACCGCGCGGCTCATAATTAGACGCCGGTGAGAATGCGCCTTGATAAAGAAGCGGGTTAGGCGATCGAGGCCAGGTAAGTCATCAGCCTGTGCTCCTTGATGATGAGATGGTGCTCGGTGGTCATTTCAATGAGGCCGAGGTTGCGAAATCGCTGCATAAAGACGCTGATCCGCGGCCGCGTCGTGCCGACCATCGAAGCCAGTTCTTCGTGTGAGATACGCAGCTCAATGCGGATGCTGCGCGGGTCTTTCATGCCGTGCTTTCTGGCGATCTGCAACAGCGTCTGTCCGAGCCGCTGCTCGCTATCGACCGTTACCAGATTGGCGATGACTTCCTGCTGGTCGGCGACGCGCACGGTCAGATACTTGATGAAGCCTTCCAGCAGCGCGTCCTTGGCTAAGCGCTCAAGGAATCGGCCACAGGGCACCTGTTTCAAAACCGTGTCTTCCATGGCGGTGGCGGTCTCGAGCCGTCCCTTTAGTCCCGACAGGCACAACTCACCGAATATATCCCCCCCGCCGTGGATCGCCAGCATGCACTCCTTGCCTTCCGTCGAGACCATGACGAGTTTGACCTTGCCGCTTTCGATGAAGTAGACCTTCTCGATTGCCTCGCCGACCGTGTAGACATGATCGTTTTTGGCAATATTGATCGCGCTGGAGTTTCGCGTCTCGCGCTGCAAAGAGTCGCGCATCTGTTCCTTGAATAGAACCGTATTGGGATTATGCTCAATCATATTTATTGTCTCCGCTGCGGGTGATGCTCACCTGAAAATCACCAATCATCTTCTCCAATAATAGTTTATACTCAATACCGAATAACTGCCGTGCAATATTGGACAGTAACAGGCATATCGCCTGACGCTGGCGCCAGTGGTCGGCATTGGAAGATTCAGCATCATTGCCGAATAAATGCCGCCGCCGGTTGGGGCAGGCGCCGCGAGTGCCGGGCGATTATCAAAGACGTCTCAGCAATGACCTGGCTCGGCTGCTTTAGTCCCAACCGGCATCTGCCGATTATTCGCTGACATGTTCTTTAATGCACTGAAACCCACCCTGGCGAGGCATATCATGAAATGGAAACCGGAGTTGAGCGAAAGCGCAGGCGCACTCGACACGGTCAATGTGGGCAAAAGCCCAAACCTGGAGGTGAGTTATGATTTGGACCGTTTTCATTATTCTTCTCGTTTTGTGGTTGCTGGGGGTGATCGGCCATGTCGGCGGCGGGTTGATCCACCTGTTGCTCGTAGTGGCGGCAATCGTCCTGGTCAACAACCTGCTCAATAGTCGCCGAAGCGTGCTCTAGGGAGCAGACAAACGGCTGGCCTAACTGGTTTGAAAGGAAGTATGAGACAAAGCACGAGTCAACTTAGAGTCGTCGTCAGCAGCGCTGTGCCATCAACCCAATTGACGGACACGCCCGGCAACCCCAGAGAAAGCTACCGCTGGAGTCATATGGCGGCGGTGCGCCGGGAGTGGCGGCAGCAGTTCTGCCCTCGCTATGTGGAGGCGTCGTCTCCGACGCTAACGGAAATGAGAAGCATTGAAGCGCGGGTGAGAAGATCGCTTTACCCATAGAGTCTTCGCGCATTAGACGATAGCTGGGCATCTGATCGGTGAGTGAAATTCAAGGAAGCAGAACATTGATTACATCCGGGCCTCTGCCTGATTGGCCCGCTCGTCAGGAAGACAATGATGAAAAAGAATGCTTACAGATTAAGTCTTGCGGTCATCGCGCTGGTGGTGTTTGGTGGGATGACTGCGCTTGCACAAACCAAAACTCAGCCCCGGTATGCTGACTGGACAGCATCCGCCCAGACCGGCAAGAAAGCACAGCAACGCTTGAATCACGACATATTGAAGAGGGATGTGTCCGACATGACGAATGAGCCGCACCAGGTCCTGGCCATGGCTTTTATGCAAAACATCCAGACCTTCGCAAAGACCCTGAGTGATCAGGCGCAAGGCGACACCCCGCTCAGCGCCGATTTCGCTCGCGCTGCCGTATCCGAGATCGCCCGGAACTTCGACGAAGCGAACACGCATCATCAAGAGCATGTGAAAGCGATGCCTGCCGGCAGGCCCTCCAGGATGTCAGGAATGACCGTAGTGGACATGCGGGACTCTAAACTCAAGGCCGCGATTGACAATCTTAGTAAAGACGTTCAGAACTACACGCTGAACTCGAAGCAGATTGCGGCGGATTGTACTGACGTGCTCAAGCACCTGGACGAAATGTCCAAGATGCAAAGGCAGGAATAAGGAATCTCCACCGGCAGAAGGGTTCCTGAAAGAGATGAGCGTTGATGGTGAGGCTCGTAATCAAACCGTCATCTACTGCGCTCGATTTCCTGGAAATCCGACTTTTGGAGTACGTAACCGAAAAATAGCTCCCGGCTTATATTCTGGGCTTCATCACAAGCGGAAGACTTACCGGTGTCACACAGTTCAGCCAGTTGGCATAAGACCTCTTTGGTTGTGCCTCGCAGAGCAAGCTTCTTTGTGAAGAGCTGCGCCGTCAGGCCATCCGCCACATCTTTCGCCCTATGCACCTCGGACGACTTTAGCTTTTTACATAGTAATGCTAGCTTTGCGCGATCATAGTTCTCATTGAAGGCAACCCTGACCTTGGCCTGACCTAGCTGAAGATGCCGCTCCTTAGGAAAACTCGCCTGATTGTCTACCTGTTGAAAGGTCTGCTCCAACTTTCTATCGAGGATAGCGCGCTTGTATCTAGTCAAGCCGCGCCCTGACCAGAGTATGGTATATTCGGTAGGAGTTACGGAGGTCACGACGCCAGTGCCATAACGTGTGGCCATTTGCGAATCTTTATAAACCAGGACATCATCCGTCTTCATTTTTGTCTATCCTCCCAGGTTGGCGGCAATACACCTTTGTTCAGGAGATAGACAGGATAAGCGCAATGATACACGGCTTATCCTGTCTATCCGTTTCATTCTTAGCTGAGTTGGACTTAGTAGCGGTTTCTGTTGCCGCCACGACTGCCACCGTTGCTGTTGCGGCCACCGCCGTTGCTCGAACGGTC
The DNA here is from genome assembly GCA_045807765.1 of Blastocatellia bacterium. Classification (GTDB taxonomy): domain Bacteria; phylum Acidobacteriota; class Blastocatellia; order UBA7656; family UBA7656; genus DATENM01. Next base: position 13,259 of record JBJMGU010000051.1, on the reverse strand, counting down.
TTCACGCGGTCGCGCTTCGTTGACGGTCAGCGCGCGGCCATTGAGTTCCGTGCCGTTGAATTGCGTAATGGCTTTATCAGCGCTCTCGCTGCCCATCTCTACAAAGGCAAAGCCCTTTGAGCGACCGGTGTCGCGGTCGGTGATGATCGAAGCCGATTCGACCTCGCCTGCCTGTTCAAACAGGGTGGTGATGTCGCTCTCCGTCGTCTGGTATGACAGGTTTCCAACAAATATTCTCTTAGACATGTTTCTCCTGAAACGGGTTAGGAGGAAGTTCGAGGCTTAGTGGAAAGGAAATGCAATCGAGGCCAATACTTTCCAAACAGCGGGACGTTCCTGGAAGCAGAGGACAGCAGCACTCGCACTGCTGTAACGAACAATATAATAATACCACAGCCGGAGAATTAAAGCAATCGCTATACTTAAACCCATTGAAATGATAGTCGTGAGGAGAAATTCAGGCTTGATAACCAGCCCGCCGAAGCGGATAACTCCTGTGGCGAGGAGAGGTCGCGCCTGGCCATCATCAATTCCAGCGGCCACGCACCAAAACGAAACCGGGACTGGGTACGCAAGCGCATATTGTCTCAGGCCGTCGAGAAATTAGAGATGGAGCGCTCTCCTGCCCAGGTTGGTCAAGCAGATGTTAGTTATTCGGTGAGGCGTATTGTTAATCCCTCTGGTGACCAGAGCGCCGCCAATCAATCGCTCATTCTTCATGAAGAGCAGGTATTCAAGGATATCTCCTGTTTCAGAGAGATGTTTCAAATAGTCATCGTGCAGGGGTAGAACCCCCTGCTGCAAACACGTATTGATCTCCTGTAAAATCGTGTATACCAATTCTTGATTGAGCTTGATCATTTGCATTTCTTTACTCCTATACTCGCTCAAGTCATTGCCGCCGCAGATTATTCTTTTCGCCATAGCCCAATAGGACTCACCCATCGTTGCCCGATGCGGCTTCTGAAGAGGCTATATGGAGACCAGAAGCGCCGCCTTGCATATCCCTCCGATCAGATTCCTCTCGGTAATATAGTCGGGATTGCTCGCCGAGGACTCTGCGAAAGCCACCTTATTGCCCTCAGTCCCTTGATATAAGAATAGAAAGCGTCCCTTAATCTTCATCCTTTCGACCACCTTCCATGTGGCAGCGATTTCAGAAGAATAAGCGGGCGGGTCACAATACCAGCCACCCTCTGGGGTGCGCCACCAGCCGTTTTCCGCATGACGCGATATGTATCGGTTCAGCCGTTTCAGCTTGGCGGCGTCGGTTTCTATCTGCCAGCCCATGACTTGCTCGGCCACGAGAATATCCAGCTCGCGGCCGGCCTTCAATTGCACCATTTCTTCTCTGCTAATCATGCAAATTCCTTTACCGCCGCAGATCGCTAACTGGCGAGGGGCGATTTTTCTCTATTTTCCATATTGGTTCTTCGATGATGGCGACCTGATTGCGCCCGTCTTCTTTTGCTCGGTATAGAGCTTCATCAGCCGCCACAATGAGATCTCCCGATGAGAAGCCTCTCGTGGGGTAGCCGGTTACGGCTCCCAAACTGATCGTGACGACTTTATCGGCCGGTGAGCCTTCGTGCGAAATTTCCATTGCTGCGATCCTGGCGCGTACCGCTTCGGCCAGTTCGGCGACCCCTCGCGCATCGCTTCCTGGAATTAAGAGGATGAACTCGTCGCCGCCATAACGGGCCGCCATGTCTCCAGGACGATTCAATCCATTGCGGAGGGTATTGGCTATGCGTATCAGGCAATCGTCACCTCGCTGATGGCCATACGCATCGTTGAACGGCTTGAAAAAATCGGCATCGATCATGACCAGAGAAAGCGCCGTACCGGCGCGGCACGCCCGACGCCATTCGAGGTCGAGGGCCTCTTCGAAGTGACGGCGGTTCGCAATCCCGGTCAAGCCATCGAGATAGGACAAGCGCCGCAAGTCCTGGTTCTCCTGCTCAAGCATGCATGTGTGTTGCTCCAGCAGACGCAGGCGCTCTCGCAGTAGCCCTGCGTTCTGAGCCTCGCGCCGCCGCTTGCTTTGACTGATGCGCAGGCGGTAGCTGCCCGCCACGATGGCCGCCGCAAGCAAGCATAGGACGTAAAACCAATAGGTCTGGTAAAGTTGTCGCAACATATTAATGTGCTTTAAGCGCCTGGTCGAGGCGTCTTTCGGTCTCGTCTTTGGTCTCTTCCAGGACTTCAGAAATTTCGCAAATCAAGAGCCTTCTTGCCTTTTCCAGCGTCCGCGACTGGCAAATCGTGAGCGTCTTTGTTGCTTTTAGATCCGTCAGCGACTCAACGATCATGGCCAAGTCAAATGGTGACCCGGACGAAAACAGTTTTAAGTTTTCAACAGCCTGTTGCCTGCCATTGCCGAGATTCCGCTTTGGCTGCCCGAATAGCTTCGGGATCTCACACTTGTCCAGTAGCCGCCGGACCCCGATGTCCTGAGCTTTATCTACCGGCACGTACAACTCGCCGCCGCTATCGCCGAGAATAACCAGATGGTAAAACCTGATCGACGTACCCTTGACCTCTCGCTTGACGATGTGGCCAATACGGCAAGGCCCCTGGCTCGGATAAACCACCTTGTTGCCAACGGTCATTCTCATTTAGATATTCCTCTTCCCAAACCCGCCTGCCTGTTCATGCTACGCCATCATGCGACAGGTTACTGTCTAATATTGCACAAGGGCGAGAATAGCCGGCGGGCGCTTGCCAGGCCGGAGCAGCCGGTCTAATTGAGGCTATACAGGTCATCGTTCCTGATCCCTCATGTTGATATTGAGAAACGGATTGACGCTTGCCCCGATCAGGCCCAGGCTCTGAAGTCACCACAAAACCGGCTGATGGAAATAGTGGTGCAGATAACTTTCAGCAACTCGACCGGTTAAGTGTTCTGAATGCGATTACGGGTCGTTATGTGCAGTGTGTTATCATCGGGCAGGATCAATATTGCGATGCATCGGAGCAAAAGATGGAAGAACCTTTTCAGGACATTCGCATCATTGGCAAGCCTGATGCCGATAAAGTAAAAGCCGGCAGTAAACCCTATACCCACGTATTCTCTTTTCCGCTTTCCTCTGCCCCACCACAGCGCTGGAAGGAGCTTCTCGTTCAGGAGTGGGTATACCGCATCATGCAGGCTCCCCGTCACATCTGGATCAACCATCAGGAACTGGCGATTGATTGCTCCGTGGAAGAACTTGCGTTAATCGTGGAGCGCGTGGGCGAAGATATTCAAATCGTAAACAGAAAGTATAGAAAGGAGATTGAAACTGACCGGGAAAAAACAGAACAAGAACAGCAGCTAGTAGTTGAAGAAAAGCGGGCTGACGATGCCTCTGTAAAGAGAGTGATCGATGAGTTGATCCTGCCCGGTTAGATAGCGGCTGACGATCAAAGCAAAATACCGCGCTGATCCCTGAACAGCGTGGTAATCGTGCAAAATTGAACAAAGCACATTCCCGACTGAGCGTATACTATTGCGGGCCAGAGGCTAGTAACTCGTTATTAGCTGAGAATCGCCCGGACGGAAGCGAAGAGACTTGATTCAACATAACCCCGATACGCAGCGGTTCAAAGAAGAGATGCGCCGTTCGTTAAAGCGCGAGGCCCGAAACTCGCGCGCGATCAACATTGTTAAACGCGACCATGTCTACAGTGTCGGCGAGGCCGTCGGGTCGGTTTACTTCATCGAAAAGGGCAAGATCAAACTCGTCCTGCTTTCCACCTCAGGCAGAGAGTGCATGCTCGCCATCCACACTGCCGGGGATATTTTCGGGGAGATATGCCTTTCCGGGCGTCCGGGGCGACTGGAAACCGCCACCGCCATGGAAGACACGGTTTTGAAGCAGGTCCCCTGTGGCAAGTTCCTTAAGCGTTTGAGCAAGGACTCGCTGCTTGAGGGTTTCATCAAGTACCTGGCCGTGCGCGTCGCCGACCAGCAGGAAGTCATCGCCAATCTGGTGACCGTCGATAGCGAGCAGCGGCTCGGACAGACGCTGTTGCAGATCGCTCGGAAGCACGGCATGAAAGACCCGCGCAGCATCCGCATTGGGCTAAGAATTTCACACGAGGAATAACCTCATGCGGTCGCTCTGCCTCGGATTTATTAAGGGATGAAGCACGCCCATCGAACTTTTCACGAAGCGCGGCCTGCCTGAGTCAGCAGGGCGCTGAAGCTAGCTCGTGCTATCGGCGCGGTGGGTGCGAAGGTAGGCGCGATAGAGTCGCCGCAGGTTTTCGCGCGGGTTCTTGTAGAAGTCGGCGATTGACAGATCAATCCAATCTAACTGGCCTTCCGGCTGAATGCGCTCCCAGCCGGCGGCTTTTTCTATCTCGGCCAATACAGGCTTGCCGCTATGATCTGAGTGCCAGAGGCCGAATGAGCGTTCGTGGGTTGCCCGATCCAGTGGTGGCTTGTCCCAGAGTTCTCTTGCATAATCGCCATAGCACCAGAGCATCGCGCCGCTCATCCCGGAGTCGCGCAGGGCGCTAAGCGCCCTTCCAGTAAACCGCGCGGCTTCGTCTTCCTTCAAGAGCGGGGTTCGCGAATTGTGGGCATTGGTCATGGGTGAGTCGCGGGCAACAGTTGACGCACCAAATTCTTGAAATAAGACCTCCCGACCGCTCATCCAGCGGGTGATTAAGCCCAGGAACGGAAGCAGCAACTCATCGGTTGCGCCGCGCGCCCATCCGGCGTAAATCGAGTAGCCGTGCATAGAGAGAAAATCACAGATCCGTCCCGCATCTCTGGGGCTCAGGCGGCGGTCTTCTTCCAAGTCTTCCATATGCAACCCCATGGTGATCGGGTGTGATGTGTCTTCGGCCCGGATCGCGGCGGTCATCGTATCAAGCCAGGCGGCGGCAGCCGCTCGCGTCGGCGGCACGACACAATTGGAATTCTCATTGCCCAGGTCGTAGGCCCACAGCGCCGGATGCTTACCCAAAGCGGCGGCGACATCGCCAATTAAGCGCGCCTGAGCCCTGATGATGCGCTTATCGCTGTACCAGTTTTTTATGTGGTGGTTCACTACCCGTCCGCCGGTCACGACTCGAAACCGCGGTGAGGTGACGGCCCCGGATTCCAGCGCCCAGCCTGGAATCCAGTTGACTCCGCTCATGTGGCCTGTGAACAGCGTGGGCATCAACGAAAGGTCGTTGTGAGCGGCGATGTCGGCGACGGTCACCAGATTATTCAGCGCCTGCCTGGAGATGTGGGTGGGCAAGGGTTGAAAGTCTTCCCAAAGGAGAAAGATGCGAACGCTGTCGAACCCAGCGGCGCGAATCCGGCGGAAGTCTGACTTGACTTCGCTCGCGTCGAAGCGCCGCCACCAGTACATGGCGCTGCTGACCGGCCAGTAATTGATCCCTAAACGAAACTTCATGACGTGGCAGGGCGACTTGCCATCAGACAACGACGTCCGGTCTTGCACCTCAGGTTCGCAAGACCTGCTCGTAAACAGCGATGTAATCTTCAACCATACGCTCGCGGCTGAACCGTTGCTCGACGTAGCGGCGCAAGGCCCGGCGATCCAACTCTCCGACCGACCGCAGGGCGGCGACCGCCGCATCAAGGCTGTCGACGATGAAGCCAGTCTCGCCATGTTTGATGATCTCCGGCACAGAGCCGCGCCCGCAAGCGATCACAGGGGTTCCACATGCCATCGCCTCGACCATGCTAAGCCCAAAGGGTTCGTTGAAGTTGATCAGGTGCAATAAGGCCAATGCCCCGCCCAGTAGCTCATTTCGCCGCCTGGGGTCAGCCGCACCCAGAAACTGAACCTTATCTCCGTCGATGAAGGGCGCGACCTGGCGGTCAAAGTAATCTTGATCCTGAATGATTCCGGCAATGAATAGTCGCCGACCGGCGCGGCGAGCCACTTCGATGGCTTCTGCCGCGCCTTTATCGGGATGAATGCGGCCAAAGAATACGAGGTAATCGTCCGGCTCAACCCTGACGGTGAACTCTTCAAGCGGGATGCCATGGTAAACCGTCGCGATGTAGTCGAGGCTTGGATGACGGTCGGCTTCGCTGATGGCGACGTAATGGCAGAGGCCATTGTATTTTTCATAGACCGGCCAGATTCTCCGGGATGAGAAGCCGTGGATCGTAGTCAACACAGGCGTGCGCACCAGTCCGCTGTAACTCAGCGGCAGGAAGTCGAAGTGGTTATGGATCAGGTCGAACTCGGCAGCGCGTTCGAACACGGCGGAGATATGCAGGCATTCCCACACCTTGGGATCGATGCCGGGATCTTCCGAGTAAGGGCGCGGGCAGACGGCGATAAGGCGGGCGCGGGTCAGGGAGTCAGCCGTCGCAAACAAGGTCACGTCAATCCCGCGGTCGATCAGCCCTTCGGTGAGCAGAGACACGACGCGCTCCCACGGACCGTAGGCGCGGGGCGGCACGCGCCAAGAGATCGGAGCTAGCATGGCAATGCGCATAGCTAGGCCACCCGGTGCGCTTTCGCCGACATCAGCCAATCGAGCAGGTCCGACATATTCGCCGTTGCCAGAGCGATTGACGTATCAGCGGCTCCGTAGTAAATCCGCAGCGTTCCTCTGTCCGGGTCGTGAATCGCGCCGCAGGGAAAGACGACGTTGGCAACATCGCCAACCTGTTCGTACGGTTCAGCCGGGCCGAAGACCCACTCATCCCCTCGCCAAATCGTCCGACTTGGATTGTCGAGGTCGAGCAACGCCAGCCCAAGCCGGTAAATACAACCGGCAGGAGTCATGCGCACACCGTGGTAGATGATGAGCCACCCTTTAGGCGTCTCGATGGGAGGCGGCGACAGGCCAATCTTATTGGCATCCCACCATGCGCCTTGTCGCGCCTCGAGCACCACGCAGGGATCGCCCCAGTGTTTGAGGTCCTCAGAGAACGACAGCCAGATGTTCGCCTTGTCAGCCGGATAATACTCTTTTGGCCGATGCAGCAAAGCCCAGCGGCCATTAAATCGCCTGGGGAACAGCGCGGCGTCCTTGTCCTCCGGCGACATCACGGCACCTTTGCGCTCGAACTCGATGAAGTCGGCAGTCAGCGCCAGTGAAACCAGCGGACCGGCGCTCGAATACGAGGTGTAGGTGATGGCGTAACGGCCTAATTCCTCGACCCAGGTAATCCGCGGGTCCTCGATGCCCCAGACGTCTTCGGGATAATTATCTAGGTCGGGGGCAAGGGTCGGATGTGGATCAATCCGCCAGTTACTAACGCCGTTGTCGCTGCGCGCGGCGGTCAGATGCGAGATGCCGCGACGGTCTTCGACCCTGGCAAGCAGCAATGTCTCACCGCTTGGAAGCAACGTCGCGCCAGGGTTGAAGACGCTATTGGCAATATAAGGCCAGTCCGATATCGACAAAATCGGATTCTCAGGCTGGCGCTGGAACAGTTCTCGAAAACGCGTTTGGGTCATCCTTAAACCTCCATCCAATCTCCATCGAGAGGCAAAAGCCGGAACGCCAAAGCAAGGGAAGAACTACAAAGCGTCTGCCGGCCCCGCCGTCAAAGGCCGTCTCGCTCAACGGATCGATTCCACTGCCATCACCCTGGTCATTTTTACATCGAGGTGTGCGGGTGTTCGCCCCTCTTTCTCGATTTGCTTTGCAACCACCAACAGGGCGAGCAACCCGCAGATGACGGATTCCGCCCCCTGGTTCATACTCGGGCCATATGGGTCGAGGCCATCGGCGCAGGCGCCTGTCGTCGGGTCATATAATCGGGCACCCAGGCGATTTCTTCCCAGCAGCCACTCAGCGGCAGCCCGGGCCATGTCGAAGTAATGCAAAGACCCGGTGATTTCATACGCCGCCAGACAGGCTTCCGCCGTATAGCCGGCTTCGATGGGCTGCTGGCTGAGGACGGCGCGCTCCCCTCCCCGATAGTACCAGCCCTGATTGCCTATGAAGTCGAAGTGGTCGCGGCGATAAGTTACGCTCAACAGGAAATCGAGGGATTCAAGGCCGATCTGCTTGAAACGTTCTATGCCGGTCGCCTTGAAGGCAAGCAACATCGCATGGGGCATCTTGGCATTGGCATAAGTCAACTCGTCGCCGAACCAGCGCCAGCCCGCCGAATCGGCCTTAAACCAGCCGGCCAGATGGTTTGTGATCTCGACGAGTTTTCGCCGGGCTAGCGCGGCCCCGCGGTATTTCTGTAGAAAACTATAGAGCCCACAAATCGCGTAGGCCATCGCGCGTGGGTGTTGGGGTTGAAGCGCGCCCAGCGCCTTTTCAAACATCTCGCCGGCCAGCGTGCGGATGATCGTCGTCGGCCCATAAGCCACCGCTTCGCCCAAACCCCACAGCGCGCGACCGAGCGTGTCTTCACTGCCGCGCTCGTCCTCGTGCTGGCGCGAGTAATTCATGAAATTGTGAAAGTGACCGTCGGGAAGCTGCTGGTATTGCAGAAAGCTCAGATACCGGTAGATCAGATTGAGAGACAGTTCATCCGCGTCCCGTTCGTGATGCATCAGCGCCACTACCATCGCGCGAGCGGCATCGTCTGTGCAATAACCAAAGCGCCGGTCGGGAACCCCATAGGCAGCGTGCTGAATGATTCCGGTGTCGTCCGTGAGGCGGGCGAGATGATCGAGCTTCACAGCGGGCAGCGCATAGTTTATGGCCGATAAGTGTCTTGCCGAACGCGGCAGCGCCTTGCCCCTGTAAGTGGCCACCGCCTGGTCAAAAAGCTCAACATAGCGCCTGCCCACCTCAGGCCAGATCATTTGCCGGCCATATTGATAAGCCAGCTTTCGCATTCGGTGGCGAGTCGCCGGCTGTTCAATCAACTCAAGCAGCCTCCCTGTAAGGCTGGCGACGCTGCCGAAGTCCACGAGCATCCCTCGCCCGTCGGCCAGCATCTCCTCGGCGTAGAGGTAGGGGGTCGTTACCACGGCTTTGCCCATGCCAACCGCATAGGCGAGCGTGCCGCTGACGATCTGTTCCTTTGAATGATAGGGTGTGACGTAAATATCGCAAGCGCCGATGTATTCCAGCAGTTCCGCCTGTTCCAGATACCTGGGGTCGAAGATAACATGTTTGCTGAGGCCGAGCTCCTTGACCCGCTTCTGAAGCCACAGGCGATAGGCTTCACCGTCCGTGCGTTTGACTTCCGGGTGGGTCTCTCCCAGAACAATGTAGACGACTTCGGGGTGGGCGCGCACGACTTCCGGCAACGCTTCGAGCATCATCTCGATGCCCTTATTGCGGCTCAGGAAGCCAAAGGTGAGGATGACGAGCTTTCCCTCGGCGGCGAATTTGTCTTTATAGTAATTCGGGTCTACAAATGGCGCCTCGGGCACGCCGTGATGAATCACATGGATTTTGTTTTCAGGTACGCCATAACTGTCCTTCAGGATAGGGACGGCTTTGGGGTTCAGAACGACCAGATGATCCGAAAGCGCGGCCACCCGAAGCAGTGAGTCGCGATAGCCCTGCGTGGTTTCGGCAAGTACCGTATGCAGAATTGACACCACCGGGCCGCGCAGCCCCTCCATCATTTCAGTTATGTATCGGCCCTCGGGCCCGCCGTATATCCCGAACTCGTGCTGAACGCAGACCACATCGAATCCCGACAGGTTGGCATACTCGGCGGCAAGAGCATAGTCGCCGATCTCTTGCTGCCTGATCTCGAAAACCACCTCCGGCGGGTATTCATATCCATCCTGTGTATTGGTCATGGCGATGACGCTAGTCTTCGCGTCCGCACGCAACTGGCCTATTGCCTGCCGCAAGTCGCGAGCGAAGGTCGCGATACCGCATTCGCGCGGCGGATAGGATGAAACAAAGCATATTCTTGAGTTCATTATTTACCGTCTTCTTTCTTACTGTCATCCGGCTGTGGATGGTTGACGAAGATTCTCCACCGCTGGGCGTGCGCGCTTGGCGACACTGATTCGTCTCGGTGATTGGAGACAACTAATAGGACGGCGCGAAGATCACCATCTCATCGTCAAGGACAACAACTTCAGAGATGGAGGGAAGATCGTGCCTACCGGAAGCCTATAACAGGCAGGCCGCTCGCTTTTATAGTTTTTCAATGATCTCTCGGATCGACATCCTTCTCTCTTCTGAGTTGGCTTCACCGTAGGAGATCAGCCAGTGCGGGTAGAACATCCCCAGGATGTCGCGGGCATCAGCAGTTTGGTTGAACGTAGCGCTGATGGTCTTTGATGTCCCATACCACACACTTCCGACGACGATATCCTCAGCCTTTGGCACCAGATCAAGGATAATCCGTTTATCTTTTTCAAAGGCGAAGGGCAGCACTTTCACATGCGCATCTTCAGCCCATGTCATCAAGCCGGACAGGTCACCGGCCAGCCCGCCCCTGACCGTCTTGAATGGGGGTAGCCGGAACAGCTCGCGGAGGTTCCGGTAGGTTACTTTGGAACTCGGCTCCCCTCGTTTCGGATCGTGCTTTTATTTGATTCTACGGTGTACCACATCTTCCATCCTTCCGCCTGCCGTCAGCCTGCTCATCTTCATCCAAACCTTCCGGGCAGGCTCGCAGGGTTTGCGTGAAAGCACTCCGGCTTCCACAAGAGACGGTCTAGGGAGAAAGCCATCTCAGCCTGTCCGATGCTTTCTCCCCACCGCTTCCTGGCAAACATCCCTGGGCAGGATGCTGTCGGAAGCTCACTGATCTATCATCTGCAAGCATCACTTAGGCCAGAGGAGGATGCTGCTTAATGCTATCTGCATGCTACATGCCAACTGCCATGTCAGTCTGTTCAATATTGCACGGCTCTGAAAAAACCTGCTTAGTGAAGAAAAGCTAAATGAGGCAATTCATCCTGGGTGGCTCGCGGAACTGGTCGCTCCCACTTCCTTCTCTCCGGCTTGCCGCAGCAATTGAGCGATATCAGGGTGCCTTTCTGATTCAGCCTCTATCTTGGCCGTGCTGCCATTCCTGGCCTCTGTGTTCACTCTGGCGCCACCCTCCAACAGCACTTGCACAATGACCATATGGCCGGTCGCGGCGGCGAACATGAGCGGTGTGCTGCCCGCCACCGTATTGACTGGACGATTGAGGATACTCAGCATCTGTTGGTGGCTTCCTTAAAACAATAGCGGTCCAGAACCGGCAATGACAAAGCCGGAGGCACTAGCCATTCAGACCGTGCGCCCCTAATGCCGGATGCGCTGCCCGCGCTTCACCTCTTTGATGCCATCACCCGTGGGGATTCCTTGAGGCCCGGCTAAAATAACCGCTTCCCTGCCCTTTGGTAGGCCGACTGCACCTATCCCATGCCCAGCCATTGATAAAGCATTTGCTTCAATGTAGCCAGCTTGAGTGAGGAGTTTTACGTGGTATCCGATTTCAGATTCCGAGTCGCCCTCAAGCAATATATCGAGATCTTCCCTTGCTGTTCAACTCAGGCAAGCTCCGCAAGTTCGGCCCAGCGATCAACGTCTCGCTCTAACTGTTGGTTGAGCGATTCAAGCTCTAAATAAAGCGCCTGCACGGCGACGAAATCGCTCGCTGATGCGGCTAACTGGCGTTGAATCTCGTCCTTCCTGGCTTCGGCAGATTCGATTCCTTTTTCTAGCTCCTCGAATTCGCGCCGCTCTTTGTATGACAACCGGCGGATCGCTGAAATTGTCTTTGCTGATGCCGCAAGCAAGGAGGCCGGCGCTGTGGTTTCGATAGGTTTAGCTTCCTCTCGCTCGCGAGATTCGAGAAAGGCGCTGTAGTTGCCGGGATACTCCGCAATCTTTCCATCGCCTTCAAATCGAAAGATTTTTTCCACCGTGCGATCAAGCATATAGCGGTCGTGGCTTACTATAATTAAACATCCGGGGAAAGAGTCGAGATACTCCTCTAGCCGTATGAGTGTCTGGATATCGAGATCATTTGTCGGCTCGTCTAAGAGCAATAGATTCGGGGCGCTCATCAGCACTCCGAGCAGGTAGAGTCGCCGCCGCTCGCCGCCCGATAGCCTCGCGATACGGTCGTACTGCATTGACGGCGGAAAGAGAAACTTCTCCAGCATTTGACTCGCTGTGATCACCCGACCATCGGCGGTCTCAATTCTTTCAGCGATCTCGCGTATATAATCAATCACTCGCTGTGCATCATCCAATTCGCGGTTTTCTTGATCATAGTAACCGATGACGATGGTCTGTCCCTTCTCAAGGTGACCGACATCGGGTTCGACTCTCCCGGCGATGATCTCAAGCAATGTGGTCTTGCCCGATCCATTTGCGCCAATGACGCCGATGCGGTCGCGCCGCTTCAAGGTGTAGCTGAATTCTTCAATCAGCTTGAGGCCGTCATAGGATTTTGAGATGTCCTCAATTTGCAAAATCTTCTTGCCCATGCGGCTGAAGCCCGCTGAAATATCCATCTCCGGTTTGGCGGCTTCGACCGGTTGCCGCTTGAGTGCTTCAGCCCGCCCGACGCGGTCTTTCGATTTGGTGGTTCGCGCTTTGGCGCCGCGCCTGAGCCAAGCCAGTTCGCGACGCAGCAAGGCTTCGCGCTTAGCGCTTCCGGCAGCAAGTTGGGCTTCTTGCGCTTCCTTCTTCTCGACATAATACGCATAATTACCGGCGAAGCTCTGCACACGGCCCCGGTCGATCTCAAGGATGCGGTGGGTCACACGATCAAGGAAGTAACGGTCATGAGTCACCAGCAGAAGCGTGCCCGCATAGCGCGCCAGATAGGTTTCAAGCCAGGCGATAGTATCGGCGTCGAGGTGATTGGTCGGCTCGTCCAGGATCAACAAGTCAGGGCGTGCAACCAGCGCCTTAGCCAGCCAGACGCGCTTGCGCTGTCCGCCAGAGAGCGCCGACATGGGTTCGTCTGTATCATGAATGCCAAGTTGGGTAAGGACGGTCTTGGCGTTAGTTTCGATGTCCCATCCGCCTGCCGCTTCAAGCTGGTGGGCTATCTTTGCAACGCGATCAAGCAATCGCTCTTCATCCCTGCCGCGCAGGGATAGCTCGTGGCAAGCTTTCTCATAATCTCGCAGTAACCGCATCGTCTCATCGCTGGCAGTAAAGACGACATCAAGCACCGATTGCTCTGGGTCGAAGGGCGGGTTCTGCGGCAAGTAAGCCACGGCGCGATTACTAGCAATGATGGCACGTCCCGTATCCGGCTGCTCGTGCCCTGCGACGATGCGCAGAAAGGTCGATTTGCCTGAGCCGTTCAACCCGATGAGGCCGACTTTTTCGCCCTCGTCAAAGCCCAGCGTTACGCCCTCAAACAGCGGCTTGCTGCCGTAACTCTTACTGATGTCTTC
>JBJMGU010000050.1:0-10892 GCA_045807765.1 Blastocatellia bacterium | reverse complement strand
GGCGACACGGCGAAGGATAAGACTAGATGATGGCCTTTACCTTTCTCTCCCTGCGTCGCCGTGTCGCCGTGTCGCCGCGTCTGTTTCTTATTACTGGACACTGCTTCGCGGCGGCCTCTATAATTTTGATTTAGCAAAGCATCGTGATTTTGCATCCCGTGCATCAGACCCATATGTCGGAGGTTCCCCTTTCGTGATGAGACGTTCATCCGTAATCATTAGCTGTGCTGTCGCCATTTCGCTGTTCGCGAGCGCGTTGACGTTTGCGCAAAAGCCTGCCGACAAGCCCCAGCAGAAGAAACCGCAGCCGGCGGCTCAGGACGATCAGACCACCAAGGTCGGCGTTTATGAAGTCCGCCTGCCAGTCACCGTCAAGGCCAAAGGCAAATTCGTCCCCGGCCTGACCGAGAGGAACTTCGAAGTCTACGAAGACGGCAAGCGGCAAAAGATCGAAACCTTCATTGCGCCGAGCAAGCTGCCGCTCAACATCGCCGTGCTGATGGACACCAGCAACAGCGTCAAGCTCAAGCTGCCGTTCGAGAAAGACGCCGCCGAAGATTTTGTCGCCACAGTCACGACTTATCGCCGCAGGGATCAAGTCTCGTTCACGACGTTTGATTCTGACGTCGAGCTGCACCAGGACTTCACCGACAATCAGGAGCTGCTGATCAAGGCGATTCGCAAGGTCAAGGCCGGCGGCTACACGCGCATTTACGATGCCGTCTACCGCATCATTGAAGAGAAGCTGGCGAACCTGTTTGGCGACGCGCGGCGCATCATCGTTGTGTTGTCGGACGGCGAAGACACCGCAAGCGAGCATTCGCTCCGCGACGCCATCGAGATGGCGCAGCGCTACGACGTGACTATCTTTGGCATCAGCACCAAGAACTTTAAAGGCACGGGGTCGGGGCTGGTCGAAACGTCGGATGATAAAGAGCTGCGCCGTTTGTGTGAGGCCACCGGCGGGCAGATTTTTCTGCCGTCAGAAAAGATCGATCTGTTCAAAGCTTTCACCCAGGTTGCACAAGACCTGCGACAGGAGTACGTCATTTATTACCGCCCGACTGTTCAGGAAAAGATCGCCAAGCGCCGCGAGATCAAGCTCAAGCTGATCAGCGCCGACGGCCACCTGTCGTACAAAGAGGGATACACGTATTAAAGTGATGAGTGATGAGTAATCAGTGAAGGGCGCGCGACATGCAGCGCATCGTCTTCCTACTCATCACTTTCAACTCATCACTCATTAATTGGCACTCGGAGAATCATGTTCTTACGAACCGTCGCCTTAATCGCCATTGTTGCCTTGCTTGCCGCATCCGCAGCGGCGCAGAAGCCTGCGGCGCGCCCGACCAATGAGCAGAAGTCGAAGCCGCCCGCGCCGCAGCCGAAAGATAAAGATGACGGCATTCCGGGCAGCGACGAAGCCGTGCGGCTCGGCACGGACCTGGTCAACCTGACCTTCAGCGCCGTTGATCGCAACAACCGCATTATCGGCGACATCCGACAGGAAGAGGTCACGGTGCTCGAAGATGGGCGACCGCAACAGCTCTTCACCTTCAAGCGCGAAACGACGCTGCCCATCAACATCGCCATCCTAATGGACCTGTCGGGCAGCCAGGAATACACCTTCCCGCAAGAGAAGTCGGCGGCGGGCGAATTCCTGCGCTCGATCCTGCGTCCGGGCAAAGACTCGGCGGCTATCCTGACCTTTCAAGACGATGTTGATCTGGTTCAGGGATTGACCTCGCGCGTCGAAACGCTCAACCGCGCGTTTGATGAGATTCAATACGCCCGCCGCTTCGGCGCGGCTTCCAGCCGCCGGCAAGCGACGGCGCTTTACGATGCCGTCTACATCACCGCCGACGAAGTGCTGGCGCGTGACCCTGCGCGCAGCACGGCTGCTGACGACCAGATCACCCGGCGCGCGGTGATCTTGCTGACGGATGGCGTAGACAATGCCAGCAGCCGCAAGCTCGAAGAAGCCATTGACCGCGCCTGGCGCGCCAGCGTCGTGCTTTATGCCATCGGCATCGGCGACCGCTTTCGCTTCGAGGGCGTGCGCGAAGACATCTTGCGCCGCCTCTCGGAAGAGACCGGCGGTCGCGCTTACTTTCCCCGCGGGCCGGACGAATTGCTCGACGATTTTCGGCAGATTGAAGGCGAATTGCGCAGCCAGTACTTGCTCGCTTATTCGCCGTCGAACGGCGCCAAAGACGGGCGCTTCCGGCGCATCGAAGTGCGTTTGACCAATCGGCCAGACGTGCGTGTTATTCACCGCCGCGGTTATTATGCGGCCACGGAAGAAGTCAAGAAATGAAATATAAAGCTGTACCCATCATTATGCTCGTCGCGCTCGTCGCCGCGCTCGTCGTCCCCTCGTTCAGCTTCGCGCAAGACAACAAGACGAAGCCCGAACAGCGCAAGAAAAACCAGAAGTCGCCCGAAGACGAAGGCGCGCAGGACGACACGCCGATTAAGATCGGCACGCAACTGGTCACCGTGCCCTTTAACATCACCGACAAGACGAACCGATATATTAACGATCTCAAGCAGGACGACCTTGAAGTCCTCGAAGACAACAAACCGCAGCAAATCTTTTCCTTCGAGCGGCAGACCGATCTGGCCATCACCATCGCTATGCTGATCGATATTTCGGGCAGCGAGGAATACACGCTGCCGATGGAGAAGGCTGCCGGCGCGCGCTTCTTTCAGCGCGTCTTGCGCCCGCGCAAAGACCTCGGCGCGGTCATCACCTTTGAAGGTGAGGCCGAGCTGGTGCAGAACCTGACATCCGACCCGGCGAAGCTGGAACGAGCGCTCGACGAAGTGCGCATCGCGCTGCCGGGCGCATCGGGACGCGTCGGTGGCACGCCGCCCATCACTGGCGGCTCGCGCGCCGGCTCGACGGCCATCAGGGACGCCGTCTATTCGGTGTCGAACGATCTGCTCAAGCGCGAGGCGGGCCGCCGCGTCATCATCCTGATCACCGACGGCGAAGACACCTCAAGCACGATCAAGATGCGCGACGCCATCGAGCGAACGTGGCGCAATGAGGTCATCGTTTACTGCATCGGCATCGGCGACCCGGCCTTCGGAGTGGATTCAGGAGTGCTCAAGAAGATGTCCCAGGAGACTGGCGGGCGGGCTTTCTTCCCGCGCAACGAAGGCGACCTGGACAAAGCCTTCACGCAGATTGACGAGGATTTGCGCTCGCAATATGTGCTGGCTTATACGCCATCGAACGGCGCGAAGGACGGCTCGTTCCGCACCATTCAATTGCACGTCAAGAATCAGAAAGACCTGAACGTGCGCCACCGCCGCGGCTACTTCGCGCCGGGCGGCAAAGCCAGCTAGAGCAGCAACCTGTCTTGTGTGAAAAGCAAAGCGCGGCTGAGCAATTGCTCAGCCGCGCTTTTGTTTGGGCGAGAGGTGAAGCTTACTTCGCGGAAGCCGTCATCTTGCAGCTACCCGCCGCACAGCAGCCGCCCTTTGCCGCCTTGTCGTGCGAATGGCTGTGAACCTTAGCCGTCACCTTGTCGGCTTTGTCGCCGCTGGCGCAGCAGGCTGCGCCTTCTTTGCAGCACGCCGCACCGGCTTTGCAGCAATCGGCCTTGGCGGTCGCCTGATCCGCGCTCGCGTGATTGCACGTCGCCCCGTCTTTGCAGCAGGCGGCGCCTTCCTTGCAGCACGCCGCGCCCTCCGCGCAGCAAGCGGCGTGATCGGCACAGCACGCGCCTTGCGCACAGCACGCCGCGCCGTCTTTGCAGCACGCCGCGCCTTCGGCACAGCAGCTCTTATCCTCCATGCTGCACGCCGCGTGATCGGCGCAGCAGGCCGCCGCTGCCGATACCTTTGCCTGATCGTTGACCGACTGTGCCTCGGCTGTCGCGTAAGCGTAGCCAGTCAGCATTAAGGCAATCGTCAGCACCAAAGTCTTGATCGTTTTCATGTGTAACATCTCCTATCAAATCAGAAACCCAGGCCGCGCCGGTCAGAGTTCTGGCCGGCATTGTCGTTGGCGAAACGACGGGCGAGTTTCTAAATCAGCAAGACGCAGCAGCGCAGATAGGTGCTGCCTTTGTTGGCCGGCGGCGTGTCTGAGACGAATAGCGGCGTGTCAGTCGCAAAGGCGACCGGCAGAGTCGGGATGACGGCGACCAGCGCCAGCGCCTGACGTGGCGAAGATGAAGGAAAGATGGCAGGGCCGCTTGCGTGCGCGCCGATTAGGCAGCAATGCGCCGCAGCCGATGACGAACCTTCTTTGATGGCCGCGCGCTGATTGCTCTCCGTGGACTCACAACAGCGGCGGCGTGTGGCGCACGACTGCTGACTGTGATGAGCCATCGCGGCGCTGCGCTCATCGCAGCACCTTTTCGGGAGGTCGCTTGCGCAACACCACAAACAACCGACCCCGCCACTCCACAGCGCAAGCATGATGATTGCTGTCGCGCTCATCCGCCGCGCCCATCCTGGAAAGGGAGATGAACTGAGAACGCGACTCGTCTTGAGCCTCAACCCGCGCACGGATGTTGTTGCGTTGAGTCGCATCATCTCGCCGTCCATTCTAGCTCGATAGCTCTATCATAGTCACGCCTTTTTTAGCGAGCGATGACCGCCGTCACATCAGCTCGTGACCGCCGTCACATCGCGCTTGTCGCGTCGCCCGCATCATCCGAGCATCGCCGCTCTTGACCGCTTGACTTGAGACGGAGGCTGGCTTAGTCTAGCGCCAGCTTCGAGCCAGGGGAAGGAACGGCGACAAGCTGAGCTTCGTCGCATAGCCCATCATCAGAAGAAAGCGGAGAAAAAAACAATGCGCAACTGCCTGTTACTGATTGCTGTCTTGTGCCTCCCCGTCGCCGCCGCCGCACAAGACCCCGTCAAAGTAGACTCGAAACACTACAAGGTGCTGTTCGACAATGACCAGGTGAGAGTGTTGAAGATTCATTACGGCCCTCACGAAAAATCCGTGATGCACGAACATCCCGACGCCGTCGCGGTATACATCAACGACCTCAACGGCAAGTTCAATTTGCCCGACGGCACCAGCACGCCTTCCAATGGCAAAGCGGGCGAGGCGAGGTTCACGCCGGCAGGCAAACATCTGCCTGAAAATGTCGGCGGCAAGCCCTTTGATGTGGTGTTGGTGGAGTTGAAGGATAAGACGGCGAGCGCCGCCGCTGTCTCGTTAGACCCGGCGAAGGTAGACCCCGAACATCATACGGTCGTGGTGGAGAATGATCGTGTGCGCGTTCTGCGAATTAAGTTCGCCGCGCACGACAAGACAAAACAGCACGACCACCCGAATGGCGTGTCTATTCCGCTGACCGGGGGACAGTCGAAGATTACGACTGCGGACGGGAAGACGCGCACGGGTGGTGGACAACCAGGAACGGCCACCTGGCTGTCGGCGGAACGACACATTGTTGAGAATCCAAGCGCCAAAGCCTCTGAAGTCATCCTCGTTGAGCTGAAGTAGTGACATCACCAAGCTGACGGTTTAAGGCGAGGCGGGAGGTTCGCCTGTCTTGCTCTCTAACCATCGCATGCAGCCGAGGCCGCGAAGCCAATCACAGATCGATTCATCTGTGATTGGCTTCGCGGCCTCGTTGACGTAAAGCCTCAGCGATCAAGCTTGCCGATGACTGAAAGCAGGCGGCCTGCGCCGTTTGCCGACGTGCGTCCTTCGCAGCGGTGCGAAAAGAATAAATCGTTCTGATGCATCGTGCAGTAATCGGCGACATAAATGCTGTCTTCCGTGAAACCGCAAAAGAGCAACTGCTGGCGGTTGGCGGCGCGAACATCGAGATGCGCTTTGCTGTCTTCTTTGAAGTTCACGAGCAGGCTCGGCCAGTAACGGAATTCGGCCTTGAAGCGCTCGATAACATCTTCGCCGACTTCGTAACATTGTTGACAGGCCACGGGGCCGAGCGCGGCGATGCAGTTGCGCGGGTTGACGCCGTGTTGCAGCACCAGGTCGGCGACCGTGCGCTCGGTGATGCGCGCGGCGGTGCCGCGCCAGCCGGCGTGTATTGCTGCCATCACGCCCGCCTGGGCATCGCCGATCAGGACCGGCAGGCAGTCAGCGGTCTGAATGCCGAGCAGCACGCCGCCGAGCCGTGTGATCAGCGCGTCACACTCATTCGCAAAGCCGTGCGCCTGCTCCTCCGATTTGATAAAGCAGCGGTCGCTTGAATGCGTCTGCCGCGCGGTGATGATGGGTGCGCCTTCGGCGCCGATGGCGCGCAGAAAGCGGCGGCGGTTTTCGGCGACGTTATCGGGCGTGTCGCCTTTGAAGCTCGTCAGGTTCAGCGCGTCGTGCGGCAGCGGGCTTACGCCACCCAGCCGTGTGCTGAAGGCGTTGATAAAGCCCGCCTCTTCGAGCGGCTCACACGTGACATAAGCCAGGCGCACAGGGCCATCCGGTGTTTCCACCTCGCGTTCGCGCAGGCTGAAAGCGTTCTCGATGGCTTCATCGAACGCCTCTTCTTCAAGTGATGCCTGCGGCGTCTGGTCAGCGAACTGGTCATTCATACTCGTGTATGCTAACGACAGACGGCAAAGCAGGGCAAGCAGGCACGGGCGCGAGTTCGCCAAGTTGACACTCTCGCGGCGCACGGCTTAGGCTATCGTTTTATCGATTGGAATGGAAAGGTGACAGTCATGCTTGACGTGAATTTCGTCCGCGCCAACCTTGAGCTGGTCAGAGCCAAGCTCGAACAGCGCGGCTTTCCGCTCGACGCGCTCGACCGCTTCACGGAGCTGGACGAGCGCCGCCGTCAACTGGTGCGCCAGCGCGACGAGCTGAACGCCGAGCGCAACCGTGAAAGCCAGGAGATCGGCAAGCTCATGAAAGCTGGCCAGAAAGAAGACGCCGAATCGCGCCGCGCCGCCGTGCGCCAGATCGGCGATCAGATTGCCGCCAGCGAAGCCGAGCTTGGCGTAGTCGAATCGGATTTGAACAACCTGCTGGTGACGATTCCGAATCTGCCCGATGATTCGGTGCCGGTGGGCCGCGATGAATCAGCCAATCAGGTAATCAAGCAGTGGGGCACGCCGCCGAGCTTTGATTTTATGCCGCGCGATCACGTTGATCTGGCTACCGAGCTAGGACTGCTCGATCTGGAACGCGCCGCGAAATTATCGGGCGCGCGCTTTGCCGTCTTGATTGGCGTCGGGGCGCGGCTCGAACGCGCGCTGATTAACTTTTGCCTCGACCTGCAAACCCGCGAGCATGGCTACACGGAAGCGCTGCCGCCATTCATCGTCAATGCGCAGACCTTGTTCGGCACAGGGCAACTGCCGAAGTTCGAAGGCGACCTTTTCAAGCTGACCGACGAGCGCCGCCTCTACCTGATCCCGACCGCCGAGGTGCCGCTGACGAATCTCTACGCCGGCGAGATACTCGACGGGGCGCGACTGCCGATCAAGCTCACGGCCTATACGCCATGCTTTCGCTCTGAAGCCGGCAGCTATGGCAAAGACACGCGCGGCTTGATCCGCCAGCACCAGTTCGACAAGGTCGAGCTGGTGAAGATCACGCGGCCCGAAGATTCATTCGATGAACTTGAGAAGCTGACCAGTGACGCCGAGACGGTGCTTGAGCGGTTGGGCCTCGCGTACCGTCGGGTGGCGCTAGCGACCGGCGACATGGGGTTCTCGGCGGCCAAGACCTACGATCTGGAAGTGTGGCTGCCATCACAGAACACCTACCGCGAGATTTCTTCTTGCTCGAACTGCACAGACTTTCAGGCGCGGCGCGCGCAGATCCGCTTTCGCCGCGAGCCGAAGGCGAAGGTCGAGTTCGCGCATACGCTCAACGGCTCAGGACTGGCCATCGGACGTTTGTGGCTTGCGTTACTTGAAAACTATCAACAGGCGGATGGCAGCGTGATGATACCTGAAGCATTGCGTGGTTATGTCGGGCTTGAACGGATCGCCGCAGCGGGATGAAAGAAAGCGGGCCATCATACGTCAACGCCGAAGCCGTAGAGAGGGTTCTGACTCGGTTTTCGGGCGCGAGCGCGGCGGCGATCATCGCGCGCCTGGGAGGTGAGGTTCCCGGCGCAAAAGGAAAATGATCGCACTACCAACGCTCGTGCAAGACCAATTCGGCGTCGCGTATGATGGCCCCAAAAGAGAGCACCATCAGGCGTCTCAAGCTTCCGACCACTCTATAGCAATGGCCGTGCCAGCTTGCTTCGATAGAAAAAATACCCCATAAATCGGCGTTTTTTGGCCATTTTAGGGTCTAGGGCGGATGGCAGCGCCTTCAGTTTGACCTTCTTGCATCACCTGCCTCATTGCTTTTGACCGAAGCAGAGAATCACGGCGAACGGCGCGCAAAGATCGCCACCAGCCGCGCCGCGCTCTGCGGGATGGCGTGCGCTTGTATCGTGAAGTCTGCGGCCAGCCGCGCCGCCAGCTTGTCGAGTAACTCGGTCGCGCAGTAGAGCAGAAAGCGTTGCCGCGCACTCATGCGCTCGGCGACCTTCGGCAAGATCTCCTCGGCACGGTCGAGCGCGCGACTGGTCAGCAGGTCGAAAGCCGAAAGGTCAAACGACTCGACGCGCGCCGTCTTGATGTCGAAGTTGGCAAGGCCGAGCGCGTCTCGGGCTTCGGCGAGGAAGAGCGATTTTTTCTGGTTCGCCTCAAGCGCGGTGACTCGCAGGTCGGGACGCAAGACGGCAAGCGGGATGGCCGGGAAGCCGGCGCCGCTGCCGATGTCGAGCAGGGTTTGCGCCGCGCCCAGGAAGCGTCCGCCCACAAGCGAGTTGGCGTAATGCAAGCGCGCGGCTTCGTCAGGTTCAGTGATGCGCGTCAGGTTGGTGCGCCGATTCCACGCCAGCATCATGCGGTAATGCGCGACGAGCTGCGCCCGCTGCGCCTCGCTCACTCCGTCGATCTGGTAATCGGCCAGGGCCGATGTGAGCGCCGTTACAAATTCCTCAATGCCGTCTTGCGGCGCGCGATTGCTCATCACGTCACTCGAATTTTATTGAGGGCGGCGGTACGGCCTAGCCGTTTCGCTAATGCCGCCGCATCTTGTGCATACCACGCCGATGCCTGTACCTGAGCGAATGGCGGCCCGTCACCGAAGCCGCATAGACAGAGCGCCGATGCCGTATGACCGAAGGCTTCGGCCCGCGACCGTCCAGACGCCCATCGCGGGCATCGTGGCCATTGACAAACTTCACGGCTTTCTTATCCTGGCCACGGCCATGCCCGCGTCCTTGCGCGAAGCCCTGGATGGGACACAAAAACGTCGAAACCAGCATCAAGACAACCCACGCCTGAGCTGTGCGCCTGAGCAATAATCTCTTCATGCGATCCTCCAGACTCACGCGCGTCCTGACGAGCTATTGTATCAACAACCATGCCAACTTCCATAAAGTAACGCCGGCTCATCGCGCTCTGGACCGAATGCGCGATGAGCCGGCGTCAGGCGATGATGCGAATCAAGCCGCATCACCGAAGCATCGAGTTAGTTGCCGGCAACGAAGTGCTGGCGGTAGTGATCGAGCGCGTAAGCCATCCAGGCGCGCGTCACCGGGTCAGCCGGCTTCACCTGCGCGTGCAGGACCGGCGCGAGGTCGAACGGCCCTTGCGTCAGGCTGAAGCTCGCTTGCAGGATGCCGTCATTCAAAGCGATCTGCACATAGCCGCGCAGCGCCGGCGCGATGCTGCCATTGTCGTCTACCGCAATCGTCTGCCCGTTGTAGTTCGCCGTCACCGTGGTTCCGGCCAGCGCCTTCGCCTGCGCGTCCTGACCGAGGGCGCGCACCAGCGCCACCGCCAGATCGAGCCGCGTGATCGTCCCCGCGGGATTAAAGGTCGAGCCGCCGGCGCTCATCATCCCCGCGGGCGTGAAGTTCCAATCGCGCAGCGTCGAGCCATTAGCGGTCACGGCTTCGGCAATCGGCGCGAGGTCGGCTGTGACGTCTATGAACTTCGCGGTTGCGCCGAGCGACTGGCGCAGCGGCGTGTTCAGCATCAGGTGGCGGGCGAAGTCGTCGCGCGTTACCGACGCATCGGGCCGGAAGGTGCCGTCGGCGAACAGGTCCATCTGCCGATTCAACAGGGCGTTGCGGATCTGCTGTTCAGCCGCGTGGTTGGCGATGTCGGCCACCGGTTGCAGCGTGACCGTGGCGCGCTCGATCTTGCCATCCACGCGTTCGGGCACCGCAAGACCAACAGGCGAGCAGGCGCATTGATCGGCCACAGTGGTGCCGCGCAGCCCGCGCACTTCTGCGACCCAGTCGCCGGGCACAGGGAATTTGACGACGACCTGGCGATACGGCGAGTCGAGCACAGGCAGAGTCAAGCCGCTGCTGTAACCGCAATTGAGATCGTTACAGCCCGGCGGGTACAGGACCAGGCCGAGCGAGTTGCCTGTCTGATCGGTTGCCGCCGAGTTGCCAAAATTGATCGTCACGCTCAACAAGCCGAGGCCCGGCTGCACAGTGAAGTGATAGGTGTTGGCGCTGGTCGGCCCGGGGACTTGCGGCAGGAACGGATCAATGGCAAAGGTCTCTGGGTTGCCGGGATTGAGCCACGTCGTCGTCAGCTGCGCGTTGAACGGCGGCACGACGAAGGTGCCATAGTTCTTCGAGCGGTTAAAGACGGTATCCACCGCCGCGTAGGCATTGATGTAACCGGCGCCGACTTCGAACTCGTCATAGCCCGGCATGCGCGTGGCCGTCTTTTGCATGATCTGCTTGACGTCGTCGGGCGAGAGCGTCGGGTCGGCGTCGAGCATCAGCGCCGCAACGCCGGCGACAAACGGCGTCGCCATCGACGTGCCGCTGATCTGCGTGTAGAAAGGCACGTAGTTGATCGGGATTTCGGTGTCATCGGTCGCGCCGTTGGCGACGACGTTGCTGAGCGCGCGC
>JBJMGU010000049.1:0-13070 GCA_045807765.1 Blastocatellia bacterium | reverse complement strand
TCTGGTATGACTCGGCCTGCTTGTGGCTCATTGAGACTCACCAGGATCGCGGAGAATTGCTCTTGCCCGGCCCGAGCGTGAGATTCCCCGAGGCGAAGAACTTGAGGGACGGCATTCCTTCAAACACCGATTTCCTTGGAAGCCGCGAGATGATCGTCCTGCGGTCATTGAAATACCTGCCGGAAGAGTACGAGGACATGCAGCCTCGATTCCGCCATGACATAGACGCGCCGGCTGCCTTCATTCCACTGCGCAAGGATCGAAATCGGAGCGGCGTTCTGGCCCTTTATGGCAAGCAAGGCGGCCCGGCCAACCGCCGCCACAACGCCTTCCTACAATCACTCGGCTCCATCATCTCAAACACAATGGAGCAGTGGGAGGGCCGTTACAACCTCTATCCGCAAAGGGAGATTGATCAGCTATCGAAATGTGATTCTCTGGAAGAGGTTTTCCCGAAGGCCGCCAAAATCTTAAAAGCCTACCTGGAAGCCGAGGCCTGCCTGATTATCTTTCGCCCCGACCCGAACGGCACGACGATGGAGGTGAGCGCAACGGAAGGCTTACGGTCTATCAAAAAGGG
This sequence comes from Blastocatellia bacterium, assembly GCA_045807765.1. Taxonomy (GTDB): domain Bacteria; phylum Acidobacteriota; class Blastocatellia; order UBA7656; family UBA7656; genus DATENM01. The sequence continues at coordinate 12,490 of JBJMGU010000049.1, read as the reverse complement.
CCTCTTCCAAGTCGGCCAAGGGCAGGCCGGGAAATGCGCCAATCTGGGCAAGGTCCTGCGCTGGGATGAGGTCCCGAAACACCTCGACGAGTTCGACACTGAAATGCTCGACAGTTTAGAAAAAGCGCTCGGCCACCGCATCATCTCGTGGATGGCCATCCCGATCGGCTCGCAGAGAAACAACCACGGCGTCATCCTCATGCTCAATAGCCAGTATCGCTGTCACTGGTTTACGGACGAAGATGAGCGGCGCGGCAAAGCCCTCGCCCGCCAGCTACATCCCATCATTGAAAAATTCTTACACACGGAGCAGATTGAGGCCCAGAGGCTCTCACATATGAAGCAACTTGAATTAGAGAGCGAGAAAGCCGAACAAAGCGCCACGCTCGCCAGGGCGGCTCAGACCGTGGCGGAAACGATAGCGCTTCAGCGTCAAGACGACCTCATGATTATTACTCACCAGTTGCAAGGCCCGCTCAATTCGGTCATTGGTGCCATCACGCGGTTACAACGCAAAACGACGCAGAAGGATTTTCTTGAGCGGCTCGAACGCGTGCAGGCGTTGGTCGAAGATTGTCTGGCGCTCTGCTGGGGAACATTTACGACTTTTGGCGATGACGCGGGCCGTAAGCCCTCTTTCGGAGCCGATAACATCGACGCGCCGAAGGAGCTCAACGACCTATGCATGCGTCTACAAAAGACCAATGCCAGAACCGACTTGAAATTCATTTATGATCAGGATATGGGATTCCCGACCTTGCGGATGGACCGCAACGTTTTCACCAGCGTCTTTTATAGCTTGATCCACAACGCCATGAAGTATGCAGACGAAGGCTCGAAAGTCTTTTTGCTCTGCACTTTTGAACGCGCCACCGGCGAAGCCGCCCTCAAAGTAAAGAGCGTCGGCGAGCCTATTCTTCCTGCCGAGAAGGAGTTGATTTTCGAGAAGTACCGGCGCGGCAGCGTGATCGAAGACACGGGGCGACATCATAGCGGCGTCGGCCTCGGACTTTGGGTGGCGCGCAAGTTAATGCGCGCCATTAACGGCGACCTGGACGTGGAGCTTTCCGCCGAACACCCCGAACTTTCCGTGTTTATTGTCCGCGTCCCGCCAGCGAATGATTCGACGCCTGAGCCATCGGTCAAGGATCATTGAGCCAACGGTCGCCAAACTCAGGAAGATGGAGGCATCGTTATGCCCGGTCACATACTCTGGTTGGATAATGATCCTGCTTACCTCGAGCCGTACGTGGAGACCCTCAGGGAGGAAAAGTACGAAGTCAAAGTCGTGATGACGGTTTCCGAGGCAGAAACGGAATTGCAGAGCCAACCGTTCGACCTTTTGATTTTGGATGTGATGATACCGACCAAAGGCGCAGCAGAGGAAGCGCGCTATGGGCCGAAGGACACAGATAAAGGGGCCAAAACGGGGCTGCTTTTTTATCTGCGAAATAAAGACCGCTTGCAAGAAGTGGCGACGCGCGTCCTGGTGATGACCGTCCGGCTGGATGAAGACATTGTTAAACAGTTTGTCAGATCGGGCCTGTCGCGCGATTGTTTTGTAACTAAGTTCGAGGTGCGTGACGACGCGGTCTTTCTAAACAGGGTCGAGGCCTTGCTTGGCCGAGCGCACGATTGACTGATGGCGCGACTAGGCTCGCGGCTGACAACGGCCCGTACGGTGCCATAAAGAGATCAAGGGAGACAGGAGGTTTTTCATGCCAGAGACAAAAATTTCCGGTGAACAGCGTCGGCAGAGTGAAATGCTTGACGAACGGATGGTGAACTGGATCATCTGGAAAGTCATCGCGCCGTTCGGCTTGTTGCTGTTGATCTATCCAATTTACAAGTACATCATCCACATGCCGGATAGTCCCTTCGCCAAAGCGTTCGCGCATGGCGATTTCCTCATCTTCTCAGCTTTAGTCCTGATCGAGGTGGCAATCGAATATAAGCACGTCTTGGGCGCAGAGGCCCAAATGGCTACATTACCATTTAAGGTTTTCATGGAGATTGTGCGGGTCGCCGCCTTTTTCTTGATATTCCTGTTCGGGTTTATGAAGTATGATGTGGTGACACATGAGCTGGAGCCGGATCACAGTAAGCTGCTCGGTTACTCTTTCTTCAGTTGCTCGGTGGCCATCTTCTCGGTCTTATTCAGCCTCTACGTTTTCTGGAAGATCACCCACTTGAACACGCAAAAGCGGCTGGAGAGTGCCAAGCATCTGGAATAGGAGGGCTCGCTATGAGAATAGTGTTCTTCATCGCGTCCCTGCTGGTCTTGGGAATGGGCGGCTATCTCGCGGTCGCCGCCTACCGGCTGCGCAGGGTGGCCAGACTACAGTATGAGCAAATCCTCTGGATTCAGGATCAGGCCCAAAGGGCACTGACGCAGATGCAATCGAAGGACCCGGACACCGTAGTCACCGGGCTGCAAAACCTCAGGGCCTTGACGGATCCGAATGTGGCGCTTGAAGCCCTTGAAACCTTGGAAAAATTGATCCAAAGCAGCAACCACGACATTGCCGAGCAAGCCAGGGCGACGCATAGGAAGATGGTAAGCTCGCTAAAGCGGAGCCGTGCAGTGGGCGCGGACTGAAGCCGAAAGGTCATCGCGATTGCTTGGCCAGCGACACGGAGCCGCCGCGAAGTATTTCAGCCGCCTTATTAATTGATCCGTCTACGAACGACGAATATCCGCAGGAAAGCATTTGACTGCACTCGCCCTGATTACCGGTCGTAGCTTCTTGACAGTCGGCGAGCAAACCGGTTAGGCTGACGGTGTTCGAAACATCTCATACCTTGGGCCGGGCTCCCCCACGTGCCACGCAGGACGGCCATTTTGTTATCCCTCAATCATTCCGTTGAGAAATTGAGTACTTCAGAAATAGCGGTAGTGGCCGATCTGTCGCCACTCGAAGAGTACGTCTTCGAGCCGCGCGCCCGCGCCGATGTTATGGACGATGTAATAGCGCTCGCCATCGCGCACCCGCCGGTTGACGACGATGCCGATATGCGTCAGCCCGCCGCCTAGATCCCAGGCCACGACATCACCCGGCTCATAATCTTTCGCGCGCTCGGTGATCGGCAGCGACTTGCCCCGCCGCTTGAAGTAGGTCATCAGGTTCGGCACGCGGCGGTGATCAATGTTCGTATCGGGCGCTTTCAATCCCCAGCGATTCGGATAGGCCGCAAAGTTGCGCGCCATGTCTTCGTGAACTTCCTTCTGCAAATCCACGCCGCCTTTGCGAAAGGCGCGGATGATGACGTCGGCGCAGACGCCGCGCTCGATGGGTAGATCACCGCCCGGATAGGCGAGCTTCATGTAAGCTGGATCATAAACGGTCGTCTGCCCAGTCTGCTCAAGCGCGCTTTCGATGATGGGCCGCAGCGCCGATCTGACTTCGACGCTTAAGGCCGGTGTGCGGTCGGCCTGCATAGCTTTCGGCGCGCAAGCCGCCGCAAGCGTAATCGTCGCGGCGAGCAAGAAGGCTGGGAGAGTTCGAAACGGCTGCGTCATAGTTCACCATCGATTGTGAGATTCGCTTGGGATCGTTCCTTTCCACTCGCGGCTTAAAGATGCACGCCGGCGGCGGCGCGTTGTTTGGCCCGCCGCATGGCGAATATTTTTCCAGACTGCCGACAGCGCGCGGCGCTCTTAACCATACCGCCGGCGCGACGGTTTGGCCACGATTCGGCGCGGCAGACCGGTCATGCATGGCGGAGTTCGCATAACCAATTTGTCCTCCGTTCAATGGCGGCGGTGTGCTTCGAGGACCTCGCGGTCGGCAAAGCGCATCGCCTTTTTTCCTGGTCGCATAAATTTTTCACGACAATTTCTCAAACCTTCGGGCGGCGCCTTCTGTCTTATCCAGTATCAGCGGACTGCTTCGGGGAAACCGAAGGGAGAATGTATGAAGAAGATTGTCCGTCTTATGTCGGCAGCATTGCTTATTGTCGGGCTCGGCGTTACGGCGCTTGCGAGCACGCCTTATGTTAACCGGCGCGAGCATCAAGAACAGCAGCGCATTCGCCAGGGCATACGCAGTGGCGAGCTGACTCGCCGCGAGGCCCACCGCCTCGAAGCCGAGCAAGGAAGAATCCGCGGCTATGAATGGTATGCCAGGTCAGACGGTCACGTCAGCCGCGCCGAGCGTCATCACCTCGACCGCATGTTCGACCACGCCAGCCGTGACATCTATCGGCAGAAGCACGATGGTCAGGACCGCCTTCCATAATCATCACCCGTACGCTCGGCGATGACCGGGTGCAGCTCAGGTTGCGCCCGATCATCGTTGCGCATAGACTTCATAGCGCGGCTGAACAAGGATTCATCAGCCGCGCTTCACCAATAACCCTATTTCAATCCATTCAGGAGGATCGCATGAGGAAGATCGTTATTGTGATATTGATTACTGTTTTCGCGCTTGGCTTGAGCATTGCCGCCTCGGCGCAGAACAACACGCCGCGCGTTGACCGGCGCGAGCACCGCCAGCGGAGCCGTATCCATCAGGGCGTGCGCAGCGGCCAATTGAACCGACGCGAGGCGCACCGCCTTAGAAGACAGCAGGCCGTCACCCGCGCCGAAGAGGCTGCCGCCAAGGCCGATGGCAAAGTGACGAAGCGCGAGCGGCGGCATTTGAACCGACGCGAGAATCGCACCACCCGTCATATCTACAAACAGAAGCACGACAACCAGAAACGCTAATCCCCCGAGGCGCGAAGCTTTGTCATTCGCTTCGCGCCTTTCCAGGCGGGATTAATTAAAACCTGAGAATTGCGAAGGCTTGCCGCGCGCCGCCATCAAAGGCACGTTGCAAGCCTTCATCGCTTCTGCGCCGTGGAAATTCTTACACGCCGCGCCTGTAATCTTTACTTGTAGCGCGCGCTGATGGCGCGTTGGTGCCTTTAATTTGCTCGATTTTGCGCGCCGCACAGATCGGCACGCTCGTTGCTGAAGCAACCGTGGGGCAGAGATACGGGTGATGGAATATCATTTCCGGTCTCTATTTGCGGTTGCCGTGGTGAGGACGGCAACCACAATTGGCGATGCGGAGTCTTCTCTGCATCGCCAATTATCTTTGAGCTAGTGGGGAATTTAAAGATGAAGATGAAAGTTGCAGGCTTATTTACTCTGAGCATCTTGTTAATCCTCGGTTCGGTCGGCTGCGCGACCAAGAAATACGCTCGCAATCGCGTCAACGAGCGCATGACGCCGCTCGAACAGCGCGCCGGCTCCCTGGAAGAAACATCACGTCGCAACACTCAAGACATCGGCCAACTCGGCACCGATGTCAACGACGTTCGCGGTCGCGCCGACCGTGCGCAGTCGCAAGCCGACACGGCGCTATCGCGGGCTAACGAAGCCAATACGCGCGCCAATTCCGCTGACCAGTCGGTAAGCGACCTGCGCAACAACGTTGACAAGTACAGCGTGCAAAATACCGCGTCGGTCAATTTCAAATTCGACAGCTACCAGCTTACCCCCGATGCCAAAGCCGCGCTCGATCAACTGGCGTCTCAGATCAAAGACCGCGCAAACTTTGTCCTCGAAATTGAAGGCTTCGCCGATGCGACCGGCAGCGACCAATACAACAACCAGTTGACGCAAAAGCGCGCCAACGCCGTACAGCGTTACCTTGCCGAACAATACAATATTCCCTTGTTCCGCATGCGCATTCTCGGCTTTGGCGAAGTCCGCCCGGTCGCCGACAATACGACGCGGGCTGGTCGCGCCCAGAATCGCCGCGTCGAGATTCGCCTGCTGACGCGCAGCATCAGCGGCGAAGGCACACGGTCGGCGGCGTCGCACGAATAAGTTTTCATCTGCGTAGAGTCGAACGATTGAACCACAGCTAGAACCAACTGCCCTCGATCATCAACACTGCCTCCGAAGAAGGCGGGCCGCGCGGCCCGCCTATTTGTTTCTTTCCGCCGTTGCCAATCGTTCGGTCCCACTTGACGCTCACTGCCAGAACCTTTAAGAAAGATTTTGTCTTGATGGACGCGTGTCAGGCATTGAGCAAAACTTATTCAAGGTGATCGTGACCACAGTGAACAAGAAAAGCCGCAAGGCAGCATCCGGCAAATCATCCGCCAAGCAATCCGTATCAAAGAAACCATATTGCTATGAATACCCGCGGCCCGCGGTGACCGTAGACGTGGTTCTGTTTTACCGCGACGGTGAACGCCTTGAGGTGATGTTGATCAAACGGGCGCGTGAGCCGTTCAAAGGCGCGTGGGCCTTTCCCGGCGGTTTTGTTGATCAAGACGAAGCGCTCGAACAGGCGGCGGCGCGCGAATTGAAAGAAGAGACCGGATTGGAAGGCGTTCGTCTTGAACAACTCGGCGCTTTCGGCGACCCGGGCCGCGACCCGCGCAGCCACACTATCAGCATCGTCTTCATCGGTCTGCTCGAAAGCCGTGTCCAGGCCACCGGAGCCGATGACGCCGACGAGGCGCGCTGGCATTCAGCCTCGCGCCCGCCGCGCCTCGCTTTTGACCACAAGAAGATTCTGCGTCAGGCCCTCAAGCGCATTTCCGACGCTGACCATCAGGGTAAAAATTAAGGTGAGCTACACTTCCAACACAGGCGATATTCACGGCTCAGGGTTGCATGTGGCGTTGATTGAGCCTGAGATTCCGCCGAATACCGGCAACATCGCGCGGCTATGCGCCGCCACTTACACGCCGCTGCATCTGGTCGGCAAGCTCGGCTTTCGCACCGACGAAAAAGCCGTGCGTCGCGCCGGACTCGACTACTGGAGCGAGGTCGAGATTCGCTATCATCTCGATATCCAGGCGCTCTATGCTTCCCTGCCCCAGTGCCGGTTCCTTTACTTTTCAACCAAAGGCGAGCGCCGCTATACAGACTTCCAGTTTGCGCCGAATGATTGTCTGATCTTTGGCCGCGAGACGCGCGGCCTGCCCGAAGACTTGCTGCGCGCCAACTGGGAGCGCTGCCTGACCATCCCGATGCCAAACCGCCAAGTGCGCTCGCTCAACCTCGCCACCTCGGTCGGCATCGTGCTGTACGAAGCCCTCCGGCAAATCGCCTGATCGCCACTTTAATCGCCACAAAACAAATCGGGCTGACCGCGACTTTAATAACACGGTCAGCCCGCAGATTACGGAGGAGTGATGAGATACGCTTAAGGTTTCTTTTCGGTGTCGGGCGGCTTGCCGTCGCTATCGCGGCGCTTCAACACGGGCCGATCTTTCGGCGTCTCGGTGGTGGTTGGCGAATCAGGCGACGTCTGGTCGTCCGTGCCATCCTTGCGCCGCTTGAGTGTGGGCCGCTTCGGGCCGGTGTCGCGATTGCCCGAGCCGTCGAGGACGCGCGCATTGGTCACCGCCAGCAAGCGCGATTTCGCCCGCAGGAAATCGGACGAGGTGATCATATATTCGTCGCGGTCCGGGAAGCGCACCAGCAGGTCATGAACTTTCGTAATGCGGTCGGGCGTCGGCGGATGTGTGCCGAAGAGTTTCGACAGTGTTCCCGGCTTGCCCTTCTCTTTCTTCTCCAGCTTCTCGAAGAAAGACAAAAAGTTGTTGGGATCATAGCCCGCTGCCCACATATATTCGGCGCCCAGTTTATCGGCTTCGGCCTCAGCGCCGCGGGTGAACTTCAAGAACGCCAGCGGCACGCCAATCTGATACGCCTCGTACGCCAGATAGCCGAGACCGCCGGTCACGAAGATCAGCGGGATGAAAGCGATGTTGGCCAGCGTGCCTTTCGACGCCTGCTCGACGCCATGCCGCGCCGCGACGTGGCCGATCTCGTGCGCCATCACGCCGGCAAGCTCGGCTTCGCTGTCGGCGGCGAGGATCGCCCCTTTGTTGACGTAGAGGAAGCCGCCAGGCAAGGCGAAGGCGTTCACATCATCGGAGTCGAGAACCTTGATCGTGAATGGTATCTTGGCGTCTGAATGAAGCGCGATGTTCTGGCCGATGCGATTGACGTACTCAGTGATGATGGGGTCGTCAATGAACTTGCCTTGCTGATCAACCTGCGCCGCCATGCGACGTCCGAGGGCAACTTCCTTATCAAGCGAATAGAAATTGATCTGCCGCTTGTTGATGTTGCGCTTGCCGATCAAACGCGGGTCTTCATCCTCATCGAGCTTGCCTTTGTTCGCTGCCGCCGCCGGCTGTTGCACAGACGGTTTGTCATCGGCTTTCTTTGTATCTTTCGGGTCTTTCTTATCGTCGGCAAACAGCACCGACGGCATGCCGATCAACGCCGTCAGCAGCAAGACAGTGACGCGCTTCAAGAGATCTATTTTCATTTGGAAGGACTCCTACCGGAAAGAACTTCTCATCTCTGGCACGGGCCAGTTTCCTGACACCAAGAGTCTAACATAATGACTTGGCTCAGGGAAAGCGCGGCAGTGATGACCAGAGACCGCCGAGAGCATGAGACCGCCGAGAGCATTTGCCGCTGCCTCGCGCCCACCTTTATGATCGATGCGACGGCGCGAATCGAGCTCATCAAAGCATGAAAAAGCCATTGAAACTATCGCTCATCGGCGCGGGTCGCGTGGGGCAGACGCTCGGTCAGCTCGGATATAAGGCCGAGTACATCATCGCTGACGTTGTCTGTCGCTCGCGGCGAAGAGCAATAACCGCCGCCCGATTCATCGGCGCGGGCCTGCCGCAAGCGGCATCGGGCGCGCATCTGCAAGCGGCAGACATCATTTTAATCGCCACGCCGGACGACCGCATTGGCGAAGCGATGGAGTTGATAGCCGAGAACGCCGGGCGCATCGGGCGCGCTGCGGTCTTGCACACCAGCGGGGCGCTTTCAAGCACAGACATTGCCGCATTGCGCCCACTAAAATTCGCAGTTGGCTCGTGCCATCCGCTGCAAACTTTTGAAAGTCCGCGGCAGGCGATCAGGGTGATGCGGCAGAGCTACTTCTGCGTTGAAGGCGATCAACGGGCAGTGCGCGCGGCGCGGATGTTTGTACGACGAATCGGCGCGCGGGCGTTTGAGATTCCGACAGCGATGAAACCGCTTTACCATGCCGCCGCGGTCATGGCCAGCGGCGGCGTCACCGCCTTGTTAAGCGCCAGCCTTGATGCCCTGCAACGTTGCGGCCTGGACGAAGCGGCGGCTCGCCGTGTGCTATTGCCTTTGAGCGAAGCGACATTAGCCAATGTGCGCGCAGTCGGCCCGCAACGCGCGCTCACCGGCCCGGTGCGGCGCGGCGATGTCGGCACGGTACAGCGTAACCTCGCGGCGCTCGCCGCCATCGATTCCCAATGGCTTGCCATTTATCGTCTGCTCGCGGCGCAGAGCTTACACCTGATTGAACCGCAAACGGATCGCGCCCTCCTCGCTGCGCTGCGAGGCTTGCTGAAAGATAACGGCCAGTGATCGCGAAGAATGATTGACAGTAAGAAATCATTGCTTCCGGTTGCCAGCCTACGGATTGTTGATTGTGGTTCGGTTGCGGCGCAGGTCATCCGTGAAGAAGTGACCGCGTATCAAGTCGACGCCGAGGGTTGCGCCATGCGGCGGGCGTAAGGTGAGCGTCGGGTTTGACGTAGCTTCGAGCCATATCCGCCGGTGGCCGGTCAACACTAGCACCGCTTTGTCACTCGTCCAAAAGCTCGTGCATTGCAGCAATTCGACGCGCGACGCCAGCAATTGCAGCGGATAATCGAATTCCGAAGGGGTCGCTTGCAAAGGTTGTGCAGCCGGGCTAAAGGGCGAGGATGACTCGTCCTCACCCTCTTGATCATTGCGGTCTGCTACTGCTGCCGCCAGCTTCTCGAATAATTCAATCGAGCCTTTGCCGATGATGTCGGCGAACTCGGACAGGTAAGCTGCCAGGCTCATCTCATTTTCGGATTCGAGATAAAGCGCCGACGAGCTGAGTCCTTGATGAATGCCTTTGAGTCGCACGTCGGCCTGGGCCGGATGGGTGATTTGGAACTCGCAGAGGTGTGCGAGAATTACCGCCCACGCCTCATCGCCGATACGCCCTTCGATCAAGACTTGCGCCATCGGCTTGCCGATAATACCAAGAAACGCCTCTTCGAGCAGCCCTCGGTCTTCGTTGTGATCGTCTATGCCGAGGTCTACCCAATCGGCCCAGGCGTCATCGAGCTTGACGCCGGCAAATTGAATGTCGCGCAGCTTCGCGCCCGTAAGATTACAGCCGCGCAAGATCGCTCCAGAAAGATTCGCGCCACGCAGATTGGCGCGCGTCATGGTGCTGGCCGAAAGGTTGGCGCCTGTCAGATTGGCACCCTGCAAACAACAGCCGTCGAGCCGGACGCCTGATAGATCGGTGTAAGACAGGTCAACACCTTCGAGCATGGCGCCGGATAAATTCGCTCCCGCCATCTGTGCCATGCGGATGTAGGCAGTTGAAAGATTGGCGCCCGTCAGGTCGGTTTCGTTGAGGAAGGTCCCGACAAGGTATGCGCCGACCAGTTCGGCACATTGCAGGTTCGCGCCGGTCAGGTCCGCACCACTGAGATCAGCCCGGCTCAGGTCCGCGCCTATTAGCGACGCCCCAATGAGGCTGGCTTCGACGAGGTTAGCACCGACCAGATTGACTTCGTTGAGCCCGGCGCCGCTCAGAAAGCAGCCCGTCAACCGTGCATCGCGCAAGTCGGCGCGTGACATATCGGCCATGCGCAGGTTGGCTTCGACAAAATCCGCACGCGGCATAACCAGGGCCGACAGGTCTGCGCGCACGAGATTCATGCCGCGCAGGCTTTCGCCGCAGGCGACACGGTCTAGGATTTCTCCTCTGGAAAGCTGAGGCATGACGGTACTCGGCCAAGGCTCGCAGGGTGTAGGGGCAGACAGAGGCCAGGGGATCTAACGCCTAGAGGCCAAGAAATCAAAGCGGCTGAATGTGGGTGCGGCGCACGAATCCCTTTGGCTGATCCACGGACCAATGTTAGCCGCAGATTGCAAACGAGTAAATACTAATCTGGTCACGATACGCGGAAAGCACCGCAGGTGAGCAGCCTTACAGCAATTGGCCGATAAAGTCGCGAAATTGCTGCCCTATTGACTCATCAGGCATAACTCGATTGGCCGAAAGCGAGACGATCTGCGGACTGAAAAGTGATGACTCAGTCCGCAGATCGTAATAGGTGCTATTTCTTCTTCGCTGACCACTTGCCGGTCATCTGTCCGGCAAAATCGAAATCGCCGTTGATCTGGCCCTCTTTCACTGCCCCGCTCATGGTGATGGAACCATTCGGTGTATCGAGGCTGAAGCTCAGCTTATTGCCATCCCATTTGCCGTTGCTGACGGCGGCGGTGCCCTGATCGGACGTGGATGTGCCGGTGACCTTGTTGCCTTCAAGCTTAAGCTTAAGGGTGAAAGGGATCGTCATCCCACCTGCATCCGCTGCAGCTTCCCAATCGCCCGAGACCGGGTCGCCAGCCGCCGCCTTTGGTGCGCCCGCTGCTGGCGCCGCAGGGGTTGAGGCTGCCGCAGGAGTTGAGCCTCCTGCTTTCTTCAGATCCAATGTGCCGCTTGCGCCACCGAGCTCCCATTTGCCGACGATTTTTTCGCCAGTAAGGGTGGCCGTAACCGTTCCCTCATTTCCACCGGCATCAAACTTTAACGTCACCTTGCCATCAGCGTAGCTGCCGTCGGTGATGTTGGCCGGGCCTTGTGGCGTTTCAATCGTGCCCGTGAGCTTGCCACCATTATTTTTTAGATTGACCGTCAGGGGTATTTCGCCGAACGCTTCGCTCTTGGCGATGCCTTCGTACTTGCCTGAAATGTCGGCAGCCTTATCGTCCGCCGGGTTGTTAAACGAGGCCGCGAGTGCGGTTGATGAAATCAACAGCGCAATCAAAAGCAGTGTAAAGCTTTTTCGTAACTGCATGTCTCCGTCTCCTGGTTTGTAGTTTCGATTTTGAAATCAAGCCAATCTATAAATAGAAAATAACCAACCTTAAAGGCCATCTATTTATACCCCAGAACTGGCGCGCATCAAAGCAAATTCAGTTATCTCTGCTGATACCGATACGCCGGCGAGCCCCCTCCGGTTCAAGGAAATAGCTCAATTCGCCTGTAAGAATGGGAAGGTCGAGGAAACACTATGCGGGCTCACAGCTTTTTGCGCTGGCGCATTAGCTTGGCCAAGCTACGCGACAGGGAAAAGATTTGTAGCTTAAATTACGTTGTTATAAATTATTTCTTTGTATCAACAAGTCAAATAATCTCGACAAGTCCTCACTGGATGAAAACTTTATTTCGAGGACACCACCTTCTTTAAGAAACTTTATCCGCGCCGGTGCGCCCATAGCTTTGCTCAGTTTTTGCTCGGCGGCAGCGATATTCGGGTCCCTCTGTTTCACAGCCAGAGGACGATCCGCGGTTTCGCCGGTATTCAGAACCTGAGCATCCTTCACAAGCCTTTCTGTCTCGCGCACATTCAGTGCTTTTTCAATGATCTCTTTGGCAAGGCGGAGCTGCTCTTCAGTTGAATCGAGTGATAGCAAAGCTCG
>JBJMGU010000048.1:0-36886 GCA_045807765.1 Blastocatellia bacterium | reverse complement strand
TTCTTCGTAAACTCTTCAGAGAATGAAATCTAACACGCACCTATCTAACGCGCAAGAACTATTGCATAACCGTGGCGCGGAATTATCAAAAAAGCGGGGCCTGAAGCTGGCGCGCCGCATCGGTGGCCTCACCGCCTGAAACCGTCTGGAATGGCTGGCGTCTAAAAAGAGAGCGGGCCGGCTGCGCGAAGCAACCGGCCCGCTATCAGGGAAGTCGAAGATTCACGGTTTATCGATGATTACGCCTTAGCGCAGGGTTACTGGCGGCGAAGCGCCTCCGCAGACGCAGGTGTCATTGCGGATGTCGCGATCAAAGATCGTGCAGATGGTCTTGCCCGCCGGCACTTGCAGCGAGGCACTGCCGTTGGGCGGCGAACCACCAGCATTCACCGTGATCTGCACGCGCCGGTCAGCGGGAACATGCGACAGCGTATAGGTGTCACCGGCGCGCGTCACCTTGCCGCGACCGGTGAAGATCGTGCCGTGGCAGCACCAGCGGTAATCACCCGTCAAGGTGTTGAAGAGCACCGTGTTGTTGCAGCCCTCGAAGTCATCCTGCAACCTGCCGTCAAAGACCGAGACGGTGAAGCTGCAAGTGGCGGTGTTGCCCGAGGTGTCAGTCGCCGTACAGGTGACGGTAGTTGTCCCGATCGGGAACATCGATCCCGAAGGCGGGGTGCAAGCGGTCGTCACGCCTGGGCAGTTGTCCGAAGCCGTCGGCGGCGGGTAAGTGGCCGTCGCGCCGCTTCCCGGTGCCGGGGAAACGACAGTGACGTTGGCCGGACAGGTGATCGAAGGCGGCTGGGTGTCGTTGACGGTCACCGTAAAGGTGCAGCTTGGGCCAGCCGTCGTCGAGCAGGTGACGGTGGTGGTGCCCTTCTGGAAGGTGGAGCCTGAGGCCGGCGTGCAGGCGGCCACACCGCAGGTGCCTGTGGTTGTCGGTGCCGCGTAGGTGACGACGGCACTGCACTGGTTCGCGTCGGTAGATTGGGTCTTGTTCGGCGGACACGTGATTGTGCAAGGCTGACACGCGCCGTTGCCAACAGTGTCGCAGACCAGGCCGGCAACGCTGACGCTGTAGCCGCTGCACCCGCCGGCGGCGGTGATCTCTTGCACGTTGATGACCAGCACGCCATTGGCCGGCACATTGACCTTGAACGAATTGGTCGCGTTCGGACTACCGCCCGGATCGCCCAGATAATTCGTGCAGAGGTTGGTCGGACTGAAGCTGCCCAGATATGCCACGGTGATGATCTGATTTGGATTCACCGTGCAAGTGGTCGTCGTCGTGATCGTCACGCAGGTCGCCGTCGGACCGTTGGTGAACGTGTAGAGATCGTAGGCATGCTGTGCCGTGTCGCCGGCAAGGGCTCCGGGACAGGTCTTGGCCGTGCCACAAGCGGAGACGACCGCATCGCGCCCCATGCGCCCGGTCTGGGTCGTATCGCCGGCAGCCAGGCTTCCTGAGACGTTTTGCGTTGGGCAAGCGCAGGTCGGCAGCGAGAAGTTCATCGTGCTTGACCCGCCGGTGAAATTGACGGTCAGCGTAAACTGGATTGGCGTGCCGCAGACGAAGGAGTTCGACGTGCTCACCGAGAACGGCACGCTGTTGGTCGAGGTGGTGTTCTCCGCGGTCATCGGGTAAGGCGAATTCGGCTGGGTGATGGTCACGCCCGCCGTCGAGCTGGAGAGCGTCGCCGTGACGTTCGCGCCGGTGAAGCAGCCATCGTTCTTGATGGTCACGTTCAGGTTGTTGCACTCGTCGCGCTCGATGATGCCATCACCGTCGCCTCCAGAGATCGCCACCGACTGGAAGAGGAATTTCGCTACGCCGGTCAGACAGCCGTTCACTGTGGTCGTCGCGCCATCAGTGATCGTGGCCGCCAGCGGCCCGATTGCCATACAAGCATGCTCCGGCGAGGTAATCGTCACCGAATAGGCGCCGGGGGCGAGCTGCAACGAGTAGGTGCCGTTGGCTATCGTCGTCGCCGAGAACCCGTTCGATGGCCCGCCGGTCGCCGTGATGATGGCGTACTGCACAGGCAGGCCGGTATCGCAGAAGGTGACGGTGCCACTAAGCGTGCCTTGCGCCGGCGTCGTACAAGTAGAGAACTTCACCTTGCCGATACGCGTGCGCCAGTTGAAGGTCGAGGCCGTCGAGGTGTAATACTCGCTGGTAAACCAGAAGCTGCAATCGTCCGAGGGGTCGAGCGACAGGGCGCTGTAATCGCCCCAGCGGTTGGTGGTCCCGCGTTGCACACCGACGCCGGCAAATAACGTCCCCTCACCCTGGAACAAACCGTTGGGCGCATCGTTGAAAGCGCGCGCCGCGTAGCTCAGCGAAGGGTTATGGCCGGCGGTCACACCCGATAGAGTGTAGCCGACCATCAGGTTGCCCTGATTGTCCATTGCGGCGCTGCCCATCCAGCGGTTGTCGCCGGTCGCGCCGTTGCCCGAACCGGGCGCGAAGGTCGCCTGCTCGTTAACGCCGTAGAGACCGCCCGGCGTCGTCTTGCGCAGCTCGAAGTAGCGGATGCCCGCCTGGAAGTTTGCCGCATTTGACGGCGCCACACCGCTGACGTTAACCGTGAAATTGCCGACCAGCGATTCCGTGCCGTTGCGGTTGATATACTGTAGGCGGTTCATCAAGCGACTGCCGACTGTATCCAATCGGTCAGTCGAGTTATTGCCTGCCGGCGGCGGTTGTTCGATGTCGCCGCGGCCCCCAGGATCGCGGGCATCAAATGCGGCCAGCGCCAACGGCGTCGCATAGGTGCTCTCGGCGCGCTCAGTAAACGTCGACAGCGCCGGCGTCGTGAAGTCCGCGTGGAAATCGAAGAGGCGGAGGCCGTCCGCCGGATCAGAAAATTCCGTGTCGGTGAAATAGACGAAGACGTTGGGCGCGCCCGCGGGCGGCGGCAGGAGGCCATCCTGATCCGCCGGCAGCATGCCGAAGATGCCTTCCGGGTGCGTCGCCAGGTTCAGATTGAAGTAGATCAAGCCGGCAGTCGGGTCGCCGACGAGCATCTTTTTGCGGTCGAAGGCAAAGACGCCATCGCCGTCGAATGGGCCGCCATTGTTGAACTGGTGGCTGTTCATGTAATAGCCGTCCGGCCAGACGCCGAAGTGCGGGTAATCGGGAAACTCGGTGCCCGGCACGACGAAGTCGTACACATACCAGGAGCCGGTTGGGTCGCCATTCTTCGAGATGGCGATGGCTTCGTGGTAGGGCGGCGGGCCAACCGTGCCGTTTGGATTAACGATCAAGGCAAACTGGCTGATCATCCAGCGGTCGGCCATGCGGTCGTACAAGACGATGGGGTCGCCATTATTCTGCGCCGCCACCAGTCCGCCGAGCGACGCAAACAGGGTGTTCAGCTTAAAGTACGGGACGGCCAGGGTGCCGTTCTTATTAAAGATGCCAACGGTCGTGTTATTGGTCATCTGAATATAATGGTTCGGGCCGACATCGCCGACCGTGTCCGGCGGCGCGCTAGAGTTTCCATCCGTGAAGAGGATGCCGTCAAAGGTCAGCGAAGGCGCGGGCAGCGCCGTAAGCGCTTTCGTCCTCGGCTCGGCTTGCAGCGCCGCGTCATACGAGCCTTTGCTGCGCTCGGACCACGGGCGCACTTCTTCGCTATTCTTCTCGTTTATCTCACTGTGATCGACTTCAGGAGGGCCGGGTTTAGAATTAAAGGCCGACCGGCTCAACGGCGGAAGGTTGCGCACGGGTTGGGTCTCGGCGAAATTGACCGCCTGTGAGTATTGCGGCGTAAGCACTGCTTTTTGCGCAGGACGGCCTGGCCTGGCCGCCGCGGCTTTGCTGCGCGGCGCGGCTGCGCCTGGAGCAGATTTTTGTGTTGCCCGTTGCGCCTGGCTGGGCCATAGCCAGGCTCCGGCGACGAAGAGAAGAATCGTACAGATGCCTGCCAACCTGAATTTCATAGAATCCTCCGGGAAAGAACTTTGCTAAACGCCACTGAAAGCAGACAAACAATAAAGCGAGACCGCACCTTTCGTCGGTTTCATTGAAAAACCATTCACCGGTTCGATTGCGTTATTGATTGCCTTAATGAATAGTGAAGCGAACCTTCGGTCCAAGCTTACTGCTACTTGTCGGGCGCTAATCCTATGCTTTGGCATCCGCGAAGTCAAGCCGAGATTAAGGAATTTCCCTAATGGATTCTGTTTTTGGCGGCTGCCGCTTGCTCTGGCCATGCCTTGCCCTCGTCCGGTGAAACCGCGCGGCCTGATGCTTCGCCACGATGATTGAAGGCCGCGCAACCGCGTGGTAGAATTAGGCATAATTGAAGAGGAGATTCCACATGACCAGAGAATTGAAACACGCCCCGCGCATCGTCCGCCGCAACCTCTTCGGCGACTAATTCCCTGCTCGTTGAGTCTTGTCTGAACCGCGGAATTTTCTATCCCGCCCGACATCCATCCAAACTGACGAGGAGGCTTTATGCAGACCGTGACGAAGAAACACTTGCCGGAAATCAAGACGGCGCTGCCTGGCCCGCAGGCACAACAGATGCTCGAACGTGACGAGCGCTACATTTCGCCGAGCTACACGCGTAGCTACCCGCTGGTCGTACAGCGCGGTTACGGGGCGATGATTGAAGACGTTGACGGCAACCTCTTTTTGGATTTCAATGCCGGTGTCGCCGTCGCCGCGCTCGGCCACGCGCACCCGGAGATCAGCGAAGTCATCTACAAACAGGCGCAGGAGTTCACGCACATCTCCGGCACCGATTACTACTACCCGCAGCAGACGGCGCTCGCCGAAAAGCTGGTAGCCATCACGCCCGGTGATTTCGCCAAGAAGGTTCACTATGGCAACAGCGGCGCTGAAGCGATGGAAGCGGCGCTCAAGGCGGCGGTCTATGCGACGGGCCGGCAGAAGTTCATTGCCTTTCGCGGCGCATTCCACGGGCGCACCTTCGGGACGCTGTCGCTGACCGCTTCAAGGGCGGCACAGCGCCGCGGCTTCGGCCCGCAGGCGCTCGATGTCACACACATTCCTTATGCCAACCCGATCCGCTTCCCGCTTGATCGTCGCGCCGGTGAAAGCGTTGGCCGCCGGGTAGCGCGCTACCTTGAACAGACCATCTTCAAAACGACGGTGCCGCCCGAAGACTGCGCCGCCATCATCGTTGAGCCGATTCAAGGCGAAGGCGGCTACGTCGTGCCGGACGCCGACTTCTTCCCGGAGCTGCGCCGCATCTGCGACCAGCATGGCATCCTGCTCGTCGTCGACGAAGTTCAATCGGGCGTCGGGCGCACCGGCAAGATGTGGGCGATTGAGCATACCGAAGTCGTGCCCGACATGATCTGCATGGCGAAAGCCATCGGCGGCGGCCTGCCGCTCGGCGTGCTTGTAGCGCGCGCTGATTTAATGAACTGGCATGTCGGCGCGCATGCTTCGACCTTCGGCGGAAATCCTGTGGCAATTGTCGCGGCGCTCAAGACCATTGAGCTATTAGAAGGCGGCGTGATGCAGAACGCTGCCGATGTCGGCGCACACCTGATGGAGCGTCTGCGTGAGCTTCAGCAAAAGCATGAGGTGATTACCGACGTGCGCGGGCGCGGGCTGATGATCGGCATTGAGATTGCCCGCGACGCCGAAAGCCAGGAGCCGTGGACGGCGCTGCGTGATCAGATCGTCATCGAATGCTTCAATCGTGGTGTCGTTGTGCAGGGCGCCGGCGAATCAGCAATCCGCTTCTCGCCGCCGCTGATCATTGACCGCGAGCAGGCCGACTTCGCCGTCCATGTGCTGGACGAATCCATCGAAGCGGCGATGAAGTAATCGCGACTACAAACACAAAAGCGGGAGGCAGTCTAGAAAGCTGCCTCCCGCGCCTACCAATCAACCTGGTCAGCCGTTCACCTGAAAGCGCTCGATGTGCGTCGCTTTGCCGCTGCGCTCGTCAATTTCGACGACGACGCCGCAGACCTTCGCGCCCTCGGTCGCCGTCTCGAACCGCGTCGGCATGCCACGTAAAAAGCGCCCGATGATCAAGTCACTCTGAACGCCGATGACGCTGTCATACGGCCCGCTCATGCCGAGATCTGTGATGTAAGCCGTGCCGCCTTTTAATATCTGCTCGTCGGCAGTCTGCACATGCGTGTGTGTGCCGACGACCGCCGACACGCGACCATCGAGATAACGGCCAAGCGCCTGCTTCTCTGAAGTTGCTTCGGCGTGATGGTCAACCAGGATGATGCGGACGCGGCTGCTGACTTCACCGATCAAACGGTCGGCGGTGCGGAAGGGGCAATCGCTTGGCGCCATGAAGACGCGGCCCTGCAAGTTGATCACCGCCACCGGCGTGCCCGATGGTGTCGAGCCGAGCCAGACGCCACGTCCCGGCGTTTCGGGGGCATAGTTGGCCGGACGCAGCAGACGCGGCTGGTTTTCGATGTAGGCGATCACTTCGCGTTTGTCGTAGATGTGATTGCCTGAGGTCATCACGTCAACGCCGGCGCTCAGGATTTCGTCACCGATCTTGGGAACGACGCCAGCCCCTTCGGCGGCGTTTTCAACATTGGCGACAACAAACTCGGCTTCGTGCTGCACTTTCAACTGCTTCAGGTTGGCGAGCAGAGCGCGGCGACCGGGCTTGCCGACAACGTCGCCGATGAGAATGACTTTCATCTAACCTCCGTTTCTATGATTCAATTAAACCACAGATAGAATCAAATGATGAATGATGAATGATGAATTGCTGACTGGAGCCAGATTGTTTAGATAATCCCCTGCCGTTGTCTCTTTTATTCATCATTCATCACTTATCATTCATCATTTCCCCTGGTCGCAAGCTGATGCTATAATGCCCGACCGGGACGGCCTCACGCACGTTGCCCTCGATTTCAAACGAAAAGAGACGCGGTTATGAAACGGGTATTTGTACTATTTATTACGATTGCTCTGCTGGCGGCGCTGACCGTCCCCGAGGCACTGGCGAAGCGTTCGCGAGGCGGACGCGGCTCGTCACGCTCTCATGCGGCGCGCGGCAGGTCGGGCCGTCACGAGGCGCGCAGCCGGTCCTCGCGTGGACGCGCCGAGCGTCGCGGGCACAGCGTGCGGGCCGAGCGACGTGGGCGCGGCGAGCGTGCCGGGCGACGCGGTAAGCTGTCGCGGCGTGAACGGCGCGAACTGGCACGCAGCGAGCGCGGCGGGCGTGTGCGCGAGCGCATCGTTGTGCGAGGTCGTCATGGTCGCCGCGTCGTGCGCTATCGCTATGTGCGCCGCCGTTCCGAGCCTGAAGCCGCGCCGGTTGCGGCCACCCCTCACACCTCTGGCAGCGGCATTCCGACCGAGCGCGTGTTAGAGATTCAAAACGCGCTGATCAAAGCCGGTTACCTTGCAGGCCCGGCCTCCGGCCAATATGACGATGCCACGGTTCAGGCGATGAAAGGGTTTCAAGCAGCTAACGGCTTTTCCATGACCGGCGCACCGTCTGCACCGGCGCTCAAGAAGCTCGGCGTTTCCAAGCGCAGCAATGACGGTTTTGCGATGCCGGTCAATAGCGTCAGCGAGAGTGAGCGCAAGGCGCGTCCGCCACAGACGCCGGAATAAAGCTCAAAGCCGCAAGGCTTGCCGTCAACCGTTGCGCTAAGCGGGCGTCGCAAATCACAGTTTTGTCATCGTCGGGCTTAGTCTCGAATTGTCAAGCGCGGGATTTGGCTTTGCTGCCGACGGCGAGTGGGCTATAATCCAGCTCGGAAGAACCGGAATCGCTAACCGACATAGAAGCGGTCAGATTGTTTAAAGGGACTGGCCTCCCCCTCGGTTCATCAAGCTGATTGCTGAAAGGTTGTATCGCATATGCCAGAGGAGTATTTCATCGAGCGGTTACGCGCTCAGGAAGACGAGATTAAATCTCTTCGCGCGATATTCGAAGCCGCCCGCCAGCGGGGCAATAAGAAGCTGATGGGCATTTCGCGCAAGAAACTCGAAATGGCCATGCGGCTGCGCGAGATGTATCGCCGCATGCTCAACCGCGAAGGCGTCTCTGTCTAACAGTTGCTAGTTGTCAGTTGCCAGTTATCAATTGATAGCAGCCTTGTCCGATGCATCAACTGACAACTGAGAACTGGCAGCTAAGAACTGCTGCCTACCTGCTGCCGATCCGCAGACGCAAGCCGGCGCTGAAGTTCAAGCGATAAGCCGGATAACCAAGCACTTCCTGATAATCCTGATTCAGTAGATTCTCGATTCGCGCAAACGCCCGCAGCGCACGGCTCAGTCGATATGAGCCCGACAGATTCAGCTTCGCATAGCCATCGTTAGTGAACGCGCGCCCTGCGCCATCGAAGCGCGCCCCGGTCACCGGGTCTATGTCGCGGCGGCGGCCAATCAGCGAGCCGTCAAGCGTGACATCCCAACGATCAGCCACCCAGCTTGCTTCAATCGTCCCGGCGTGGCGTGGACGACGAATCAATGGCAAGCCCAGCTCAGGATTCAAGAGGCTTGCGGCACGCACGAGCCGCGAGCGCAAGAAGGTGTAGCTCGCCTGTAGCCGCAACTGCCTTGTGGGTCGCGCCGCGCCTGCCAGCTCAAGGCCCCGCGCCTTCGAGCGTTCGACATTGATGAAGTTTGTCAGTGTCCCATCCTCCAATTTCACAGGCCCGAAGGTCAGCGGGTCGAAGACAAAAGCGATCTGGTCGCGGAAGCGGTTGTCAAAGTAGGTCAGATCAATGCTCGCCCGGCGATTCCAGAACTCCTGCGACACGCCGGCATCAAAACTGATGGCGCGTTCGGGATTGAGCGCCGGGTTGCCGAGAAAGAAAAAGCTCGGGCTGAAGGCTTCGATCAAGCGCGGCTCTTTGATGCCGGTGCCGAAACTTGCCTTGATACGCATTGCACCGAGCGCCGCGCTGTCACGATGGGGATACGCCAGCACGGATGCGGCCAGCCGAGGGTTGGCGCTGGTGCCGAACCCAACATGGCCTGTGGGCGCAGTCGAGCCGAGCGAGATTAAAGTTGCGCGCAGATCCTCCGGCACGTTTGCCGTGTTGCGCTCGACGCGGACGCCCGCCGTGATGAACAGGCGTTCGCGCCACGCCAGTTGATCCTGAACATAAACGCCGAGATTGTTCCGCACCGGTGCCACGCGGCTGAAGCCATCGTCGAAGACGCCCGATTCGTGCTCGAAATCGAGGCCGCCGGTCAAGACGTTCGCCCTGCCGAGCGCCGCGATGATTTGATACTGAAGGCCTGCACGCTTTTCATGGTCGGCAAAGCTGTAAGCGAAATCCGCGCCGAAAGCGAACGGCGGCAGCGGCGGCGTGTCGGGCCGCGTCAAGTCATGGGCCACCGGGTCGAAGTTAAAGGTTTCGAACTCCGAAAAGATGAATCGCGCCGTTTGATTGAGGCGCGGCGTGGTGCGCCATTCCAGCCCGGCGCTTGTCGCAAGGTCGCGATGCTTCTGCCGCTCGTCCGGGTCGGCAAACAGCAAGCCGGTCGGGCCGGCGACGCCAAGCGTGCTGTTATCTGTGCGCGCCGTGATACGCAAATCAAGGTCGGCAGCGAATTGCCATCCGAGATTCGCCGACGCCGAGCGGTTGATGTAATCGCTATTACGAAAGCGCCCATCGGTCGTTTGAAAGCCGAAGCTGGTTGCGTAATCGAAGCGCCCCTGTCGACCCGCCAGCCGCGCCGTTTCGCGGTGAAAGTCGAAGCTGCCGCCTTCGCCGCTCAGCTCGAACTCAGGCACAGTAGACGAGCCGCGCCGCGTCATCAATTGCACAGCGCTGGTCATGGCGTCAGAGCCGAACAGGGCGCTTGCCGGCCCGCGCACGACTTCGACGCGGTCAAGGTTTTCGGGCGTCAGCGGCGCGAAGTCAAACAGGCCGCCAGCCGAGTTGACCGGCACGCCGTCAATCAGCACCTTGTTGTAATCCGATTCGCCGCCACGCGCAAAAACCGATGTGATGCCGCCACGCCCGCCGCTCTGCGCCACCACGAGGCCGGGGATTAAGCGCAGGGATTCGGAAACCAGGGATTGATTCATGCGCTGCAAGTCTTCGCCGGTTATCACGCTAATCGAGCCGCCTAGCTCTGCGGTCTGTGCCATCGTGCGCGTCGCTGTGATGACGACGCGGTCGGTGATAGCGGCAACGTCGAGCCGCAGGTTCACGCTCGACGTCGCCTTTGCCGGCACGTCAACGCTCACGGCTTCAGCCTGGGTAAAGCCGGTCGCTTCGGCGCCGATGGTGTAATGGCCCGCGGCAATGTCGTTGATCTTGAACCCACCGCTCTCGTCTGTGCGCGCCTCGGCAACGATTGCGCCGGCACGGTCATGGACGATGACTCGCGCGCCGGCGATTTTCGCGCCGGTCTGATCGCTGACAACCCCGTCGATCTGCCCGCGCTCTGCGGCAATGGCAAGTGGTGTAAAGATCAAGCAAGCGATGATGACAACGAGCCCTACAACTCGTTGTGTGGCAGGCAAGCTCATCAATGAATCATTCAACATACAATGCTCCTTTCGCCCGGCTCCGTCACTCGGCATTCAGGGTTTTCGCGAAACCGTTATGCGCGGCGCGCCGCTTGCCGGGTTGGCATCAACGGTGAGCGGCGCATGAAAGACATCGCTCAGATTAGGTTCAGTCATTACGTCGCCGGGCAGCCCGTGCGCCGTGATTTCGCCTGCTTTCATAAGCAGCACGTCGGTGGCGAACTCTGCCGCCAGGTTTAATTCGTGGGTGATGACGATGGCCGACATCTTGCCGCCATCGGTCAGTTGCCTGACCAGCTCAAGCATTTTCACCTGATGCTCGATGTCGAGATTGGCCACAGGCTCGTCCAGCACCAGCAGGCGAGGACACGCGACCAGCGCCCGCGCCAGCATCACCCGCTGCCGTTCGCCGCCCGAAAGCTCTTGCACACGACGAGCGGCGAACTCTGTGGTTTCCGTAAGCTCCATCACACGCCGCGCCTCGCGCAAATCTTCAGCGCTTTCAAAGCCAATCAACCGGCCCTGCGCGAATCGCCCTTGCAGCACGTACTCCAAAGCCGTCAACGGAAACATCAAACTCGATTCCTGCGCGACGTAACCGATCAGCCGCGCGGCTTCGCGTCTCGACATCGCCAGCAGGTCGCGGCCATCGAGCAAGAGCCTGCCGCTAGCCGGGCGCAGGATGCCGATGATCAGCTTGACCAGCGTACTCTTCCCCGCGCCATTCGGTCCCAGCAACGCCAGCAACTCGCCCTCGCGCAGCGCGAAGGTAAGGCCCTTTAACACTGGCCCGGCGTAGCTGAATCGAATGTCGCTGACTTCGAGCATAGTCTAGGGATCAGGGGCTAGGGGCTAGGGACCAGAGGCTTTCTCTAGCCCCTAGCCCCTATTCCCTAACTCGTTCGCCGCAGTAAATAGATAAAGACCGGCGCGCCGACAAGCGCCGTGATGACGCCGATGTTCAACTCGCGCGGCGCAATCACCGTGCGCGCCAGAGTGTCGGCGAGCAACAGAAAACCGCTGCCCGCCAGCGCCGACGCCGGAATGACGAGGCGGTTGTCGCTGCCGCCGACCAACCGCACCGCATGCGGAATGATCAGGCCGACAAAGCCAATCGCGCCGCTCACCGCGACTGCCGCGCCGGTGATCAACGACGCCGCAACATAAACCATCAGCTTGACGCGTTTGACTTCGACGCCGAGCGCCAGGGCGTCTGCTTCACCGACCATCAACAGATTCAAGCTGCGGGCATTGGCGTAGATGGCGGCGATGCCCGCCAGCACGAACAGAGCGACCAGCGGCAATAGCGAAGTCTCGGCGCTCATGTCGCCAATCAGCCACGAGATGACGCCGCGCTGCCGCGCCCCCGCGGCGGTCGTCACCAGAAAAATCACCACTGATGAGAGCAATGCGTTGGTAATGACCCCGGCCAATACCAGGCGTTCGGACGAGCCGCCTTGCCGGCTCTGCCCCATCGCGTAAACGAAGGCGATGGTCATCACCGCGCCGGCGAACGCCGCGAGAGGTCGGCTGAGCGGCAGCGATTCGGCGAAGACCGTCGCGACAATCGCGCCGATGGCCGCGCCGCTCGACACGCCAAGCACGCCGGGGTCAGCCAGCGGGTTTTTCAGCAACGCTTGATAAGCCGCGCCGGCGACCGCAAGCGCGCTGCCTACGACCGTCGCCATCAAAGCGCGCGGCAAACGAATCTGGGCGATGATGATCTGCTGTTCAGGGGTGACCTCTGCGACCCGCCCGCTCAGTTTGGCAAAGAGAATCTTGAAGATTGCCGCTAGCGTCACCGATTCGCTGCCGACGCCGATGGCGACGATCAACAGAGCGATGACTGTCAGTAACAAGACGGCGAGCGTCACCGCCAGCCGCCGTGCCGTCAGCCGCTCACGGCTGATGAGTTTTCCTGTTGTCGTCACGCCTGTCATCGTTCGGTTGCGCGATTCAGCGATTGCCCGGCTTAAAGATTTCCGGGTGAAGCTCGGCGGCCATCTGTTCCAGGCCATCAATGATGCGCGGGCCGGGCCTGAGCATCAGGTTGTCATCGATGTGATAAACGCGGCCCGCACGAGCCGCCGGGGTTTCTTTCAGCCGGTTAGGTAGCGGCGCATCTTGCACTTGTAGAAAGATCACCTCGGGACGAGCGGCCACAGCGGTCTCCAGGCTGTACTGCGGATACTCTGCGCTTTCGTTTGCCGAAATCGATCTGCCGCCGGCGCGTTCGATCAAGTCATTGACAAAGGTGCTGCCGCCGGCGGTGATCAGCGGCTCGGTGTTGAGAATAATCAGCACGTGCGGGCGCTCCGCTCCCATCAAGCCGGCATCAATGGCGGCCATTCGCTTTTGTAATGAATCCGACAATTCGCGAGCGCGCTCAGTCGCCCCGGTCAGTGTGCCAATGCGCTCAATCGTGTCGGTGACGTCGCCGACACGCCGCGGGTTGCTGACATAGACGGGGATGCCGAGATCATCGAGCTTGCCAATGAACTGCTCTAACTGGCTTGAGGTCGAAGCGATGATCAGGTCGGCGCGCAAGGCGATGAGTTTCTCGACGCTAGGGCGCAAGGTGTCGCCGACTTTCTCTTTGGTGGTTGCCTCCGGCGGGTAATCACAATAAGAGGTCACGCCGACGACGCGGTCGCCGAGGCCGAGGGCGAAAAGAATCTCGGTGATCGAAGGCGCGAGCGAAACGATGCGCTGCGGGCTTGACGGAACCTTGACCGTGCGGCCTAGCTCGTCGGTGACGGTCTGCGTGCCGGCGGGCGTCGCGCGCCGCGTCGAGCAGGACGTAATCAGGCAAGCGGCAAGCAGCAAGGTGATGACGACTGGCCGCCTGAGGCTGCGGGTTGCCGTGCTTTGCAGTTTGAAGAAAGCGCGCAAATGAAAAGCTCCCGCCGATTCTTTCGCGAAAGAATCGGCGGGAGCTTTAATGCGGGCAGCCCTGCGCCACGACCCTCTCACGCGGAAGGCAATCGGCTATGGCTTCGGGCAGGTCTCCTGACTTAGTCTCGTGGATGCTCAGACGTTGGCTGGCATCCTGTCGCCGGCGGCCTTCCTGGTTGATGACCGGGGGCCCTGAGGCCGGCGACTTCGAGAATCAATACAGTGGCGCGACCGTGCGGGATTCTCACCCGCTTCCCTATTCTCCTCGAACTCGCGTTCGAGGCACCCGAAGCGCTCACAATGAAAAAGATCAAAGCTAAGAATGAGCAAACTAGCACGCACCGGCAGGCAGAGTCAAACGACGCCATCCGCTCGACCGGTTCATCTTTGGCGCATTGCATCCTTTGCGTCTTGCGCTCCTTCCAGGTTACGTGCGGCAGGGTTCAGTTATCAGCACACGATTACCCGGCAAACTTCATTAAACCAGCTTTGGCATCGCGACACATCGGAGCTATGATGTGGGTTCACGAAAATCGATTCCACAGACAAAAAACGCCGCCGCTTGATTCGATTCAGGCTGGTATAACGGTTAGCGATCAGGGTGAAGCAAAGGAGAAGATGATGAAAGCAGAGTTTGCCCGAAGTCTCGTGCGCTGCACTGTCCTGGCATTCCTTGTTTATTGCGGTGTGACCGTCAACGCCCAGCAGATCATTCGTCTGACGCCGACGGTTGACTCCGGCGCGATCAAGTGGGCGCAGCCGGAGAAGGAATACTTCTCGCCGATCTGGAGCACGCAGGTTGTAACGAATGTCTCACAGCCGACCTTGACGGTTTACGCGCCGCCGCCTGCTGCGGCCAATGGTACGGCAGTGATCGTCTGTCCAGGCGGCGCCTTCCACGCGTTGTCGATCAACAGTGAAGGCATTGAGGTGGCGAAGTGGCTCGCCGCCCGCGGCGTCACCGCCTTTGTCCTCAAGTATCGGCTGGTGCCGACCGGCGAGGATGGCGTTAAAGAAGTCATGGCGAAGATAGGCAACGCCAAGAAAATGGAAGAAGACAACGCGGCGCTCATCCCATTGGCCATTGCCGACGGGCTGGCCGCCGTCGCTTATGTTCGCAAACACGCCGGCGAATTTGGCATCTCGCCAACGCGCATCGGCGTCGTCGGCTTTTCTGCCGGCGGCACCGTGACTTCAGCCGTCGCCTTGAACTACACGGCGGAGAATCGTCCCGATTTCGTCGCGCCGATCTACGCTTATCTCGGAGCGCTCAAAGATGCGACGGTGCCGAAAGACGCGCCGCCGATGTTTGTCGCCGCCGCCACGGATGATCAGCTTAAGCTCGCGCCCGACAGCATCACGCTCTACAACAAGTGGATGGCGGCGGGGAAATCTGTCGAGCTTCACATGTACGCCAAAGGCGGGCATGGCTTCGGCATGCGCAAACAGAACTTGCCGACCGACCAGTGGATTGACCGCTTCGGCGAATGGCTCCAGTTGCAAGGACTGTTGAGGCCGCTGCACTAATAGCCTGATGATCGTCAGCCGCAAACTGCGCCGCATCGGCCTTACCGATTGGCGTCTCTCGCGGCCCGCTTTACCGACCTGGCATAACTTTGTATGATGGCGCGGCGATCAAGGGTCGGCATCTGCCGGCTCGCGCCATCTGCCATCTTCGATTGAAAGGACAACTGATATGTCGCAAGCGCAAGCCGACGAATTTGCCGCCCTCGACGCCACCGCTCAGGCCGAGCTGGTGCGCCGCAAAGAGGTCAAGCCCATCGAGCTGGTCGAAGCCGCCATCAAGCGCATCGAGCGGATCAACCCGGCAATCAACGCCGTCATCACGCCGATGTACGACGAGGCTCGCGCCACCGCAACCGCGGCGCTGCCCGACGGCCCATTCAGCGGCGTCCCATTTCTCTTGAAAGACTTGCTCGCCGCCTACGCAGGTGTGCGCATGGCTTCAGGCTCAGCGTTCGTCGGTGATTTCACGCCCGATCATGACTCTGAGCTGACGGCTCGCCACAAACGCGCCGGGCTGGTTATCGTCGGCAAGACCAATACGCCGGAGTACGGCATTCTGCCGACGACTGAGCCGACGCGCTTCGGGCCGACGCGCAATCCCTGGGACACAACGCGCAACACCGGTGGCTCAAGTGGCGGCTCGGCAGCGGCGGTTGCCGCAGGGTTGGTGCCGATGGCGCATGCCAACGACGGCGGCGGCTCGATTCGCATTCCGGCATCGTGCTGCGGCGTCTTCGGACTAAAGCCGACGCGCTGGCGCAATCCATTGGGGCCGGATTTCGGCGATATGTTCAGCGGTATGATTGCCGAGCACGCCGTCACTCGTTCGGTGCGCGACAGCGCGGCGCTGTTGGATGCCACAGCCGGCCCTTCGCCGGGTGATCCGTACTACGCACCGGCGAAGGCGCGCGCCTTCGCTGAAGAAGTCGGCGCTCCCACCGGCAAGCTGCGCATTGCCTTGATGACGCAAGCTCCGCTCGGTTTCCCCGTTCACGAAGACTGTGTGAAAGCAGCCCATGACGCCGCGGCGCTGTGCGCAGAGCTGGGCCACGAAGTTGTCGAGGCCGCGCCCGCTATCAACGGCGAGCTGTACTTGAAATCGTTTATGGCGCTCTGGTCGGCGGGCTGCGCCTGGACGATTGACGGATTCGCGCAGGTCGTGGGCCGCGAACCGCAGGAAGATCAGTTCGAGCCGGGCACCTGGGTGCTCTATCAGATAGGCAAGCAGACACAGGCCGCGGATTACCTGATGGCCCTACAGTGGCTGCAAGGCATGTCGCGCACGGTGGCGCAATTCATGACTGACTACGATGTGTGGCTGACGCCGACGCTTGGCGAGCCGCCGGTGCCGCTCGGCTCGTTTGACGCGCAGCCTGACGACCCGCTGGCGGGGATGCGGCGGGCGACTCTCTTTGTGCCCTTCACGCCGATCTGCAACGCTACGGGGCAGCCGGCCATGTCCATGCCGTTGTATTGGAACGAAGAAGGTCTGCCCATCGGCAGCCACTTCATCGGCAGGTTCGGCGACGAGGCGACACTGTTTCGGCTGGCGGCGCAGCTTGAGGAAGCGCGGCCCTGGGCCAAACGTCGCCCGCCGGTGAGCGCGGTCTGATACCGCGCGACGAGAAGTGGTGTATCATGCCGCGCATCTCTTACGTCATCGAAACAAGGACCGCCGAAGTTGAGCCGGGTGAAACGATCCTGCAAGCTTCGCTGCGCGCCGCCATTCCGCATGCCCATGCCTGCGGTGGTCAGGCGCGCTGTTCGACTTGTCGTGTACAGATCGTCGAAGGGCTCGATCACTGCCCGCCGCGCAATGAGCGCGAAGATGCGCTGGCGACGAGATTACACTTCGCGCCGGAGATTCGTCTCGCCTGTCAAACTGCCGTCATCGGTGACGTGAAGCTGCGCCGCCTCGTGCTGGATGCCGAAGACATCAAGCTGACGGCGCAATCCGGCACGACCGGCGCAGCCGCCTCGATTGGCGAAGAGAAGAAGCTAGCCATTCTGTTTGCCGACATCCGTGGCTTCACGTCGTTCGCCGAACGGCTGCTGCCTTACGACGTCGTCCACGTACTGAACCGCTATTTCTACGAGGTGGGCCGCGCCATCAGCGATAACGGCGGGCGCATAGACAATTACATGGGCGATGGCCTGCTGGCGCTTTTCGGAATTGACGATCCGAAAGATGCGGCCCAACAGGCGGTACGCGCGGGACTCGGCATGATCGCTGCGGTCGAGCATTTGAAGCCGTATGTCGAGAAAATCTATGGCAGGAGCTTTGAAATCGGCATCGGCATTCACTATGGCGAGGTAGTGGTTGGGGCAATTGGCGCGCCCGACATGAAGCGGGTCACGGTGATCGGCGATGCGGTCAACCTGGCCTCGCGCATCGAGTCGGCTACCAAGCGATGCGGCGCGCGGCTATTGATCTCGGAAGCGACCTTTGACGAATTGCGCGAAGTGATTCGGCCCGGCAACAGCCACCGCCTTGAGCTGGCCGGCAAGAGCGGCGAGTACCTGCTCTATGAAGTCAGCGGCTTGATCGAAGATAGCCCCGAACCGTCGCGCCAAGACTGAGCCGACACGTTTGCGAGCCGCGATGAATTCGCGTCCCGCCTATGCCGGCCAATCGCCGAGCAGGCGGCGCGTCTGCACAAGCTGGCCGAAGTGATAGGCATTGTGATCTGCCGCCAGCAACAACTGGCGCAAGTAGGTGCGCCCTTCGCCGTGCGGAATCTCCGCCGTCAAATCACGGTCTTCATCTGCCGCCAGCTCGATCAACTCATTAAGGTCAGAGGTGAACTGCCGCACCGATTCTTCCCACATCTCATCGGTGACTTCGGCGACCGACGCCGGCCAGTAGCCCGCCGGCCAGTCGGGCGATTTCCAGTTAGGGTCGAGCGTATAGCGCAGGATGTCTTCCTGCGCGATGCGTATGTGCTCCAGTTCTTCCCAGACCGAATGCGCCGCGTCAGCCGGTCGCACGTGGCGAAGTTTCGGGTTGACCTTTTGCAGCGCGGCTTCAGACGAAACGTGCGCCGCGCCGCCGCGCAAAAAATCAGTCACCGTCTTTCTGAGCGCCTTGTCATTCATTAATCGTTCCCTCGCCTATTCGATCTCGCCATCGTCTTGGCGCAACTGCTTGGGAGTCAGCAGCCAGACGAGCTTGCCATGTCCGTCTTCGATGTCGTCCCAGTGGTCAATCTGGAACTCGATGCATGCAATCGCCGCTGTCGGCATACGTCCGCGCTCGCCCGACAGCCGCGTCAACAAGTCTTCAAAGCCAGGATTGTGGCCGACCAGCAGCACGCGCTGGCACTCGTCCGGCAATCGCCGCACGATCTGCATCAACGCGGCGGTCGAAGCATCGTAGATCGCTTCGTTGAAAGTGAGCGGCGCGGTCAACCGGCCTTCGGTAATCACCGCCTCAATCGTTTCGTGGGCGCGCCTCGCAGGCGAGCTGACAATACAATCGGGCGCGGAATCGAGCGCCGCCAGTGCCTGCGCCATGCGCGGCGCGTCGCGGCGACCCCGTTCGGCCAGCGGGCGGTCAAAGTCACGCAGGCTGGCATCGTCCCAGTTCGATTTCGCATGCCGCATCAGTAACAACGTCTTGACATTCATGTTTGAGTTCCCGGCCTCCTGCTTTCATGCTACTCGACTCGGCGTCAGCGCGCGACTCCTGTCGGTAGAATTCAGAGGTCGGCAGTCGGCAACTCGCCTGACTCAGCCTGACGTGTTAGGATAAATCTTCCAGAACAGCTTATGAGCGGACTTGCAGGCAACACGTTTTTTGAAGGCCCGGCGGGGCGCATCGAAGCCATCCTTCGCGATGTCGAGCCGCCTGTCCGCCGCGCCGCCATCGTCTGTCACCCGCACCCGCTCTTTGGCGGCACGATGCACAACAAGGTCGTCTTCCGCATCAGTCGCGCCTTTCAAGAAGCCGGGTTTGCGGTGCTGCGTTTCAACTTTCGCGGCACAGGGCGCAGTCAGGGCACGCACGACGAAGGGCGCGGCGAACAAGATGACCTGCGCGCCGCCATCACCTTCATCGAGCAGAAGTACGCAGACGCGGAGGTCTGGCTCGCCGGTTTTTCATTTGGCGCGGCAGTGATGTTGCGCGTCGCTTGCGGCGACTCGCGCATCGCGGCGTTGATCGCGGCGGGCGCGCCGGTCTCGAAATACGATTTCAGCGAGTTGATCCACTGCGACCGCCCTAAGCTCTTTGTGCAAGGCGCGCTTGATGAGTTCGGCTCGCCCGACGAGCTGGCGCGCTTTGTCACAAGGTTGGACGAACCCAAGACCTTGAAGGTTATCGAAGACGCGGATCATTTCTTCGCCGGCCACCTCGACGAGCTGGCGCAAACCGTTGCCGACTTCATTGCGAAAGGCTGACCGTCACTGGTCTTTGTTTACCTGATGCAGAAACGAAACCTCATTAATAGATTGAAGATTGCCATTGTCGCATTCTTTTTGATCACCGCTATCGTTGGACTGCGCTCGGGGCGCGCGGCAAGCGGAGAGCAAGAGCAGCCGCGCCGCCCGCTTGAATTTGTTCCCGTCACAGCGCCGCTTGAGACCCGCGCCGGCACGGATGATGGCGCGGCCTTTGCGATTCAGTTCATCGGCAGCACCCACGGCAGCCTCGAACCGTGTGGCTGAAAGCCCCCCCGGATGGGGGGACTGGCGCGGCGCGTCAGCTACGAAAAACTGTTCAAGGAAAAAGTCGGCGGCATCCCTGCGCTCGTCGTCGACAGCGGCAACTCGCTTGCCAGCGAGAGCAACGCGCATGGCAGAGTGCGGCCCGACGTACAGGTCAAAGACGATTGGATTTTGAAGTCTTACGATGACTTCAAGGTTGATGTCATCAACGTCGCAGCGCCCGACCTGCGCTACGTTGCGACGCTGCTGGCGAAACCGGAATACGCCCGCCGCGCCGGCGAGCGGCCCGCGCTCAAGCGGCTGATTTCGGCAAACGTCGCAGGCGACCCGGCCCGCGCCGTGAGCCTGCCGCCTTTCGTCATTCGGGAAGTTGCGGCGCGTGCGGCTAACACTCGACCGGCGCGCGTCGCCTTTGTCGGTTTAACCGAAGCCGGCGACAGCCTGCCGCCTGGCTTTCAGATTAGCGACCCGGTTGAAACCGCGCGCCGCGTCGTGCCCGAAGCGCGCAACCAATCCGACGTCGTCATCCTACTCGGCTACTTCAAGGCCGACACCGCCTCGCGTCTGGCGACGCAGGTTCCGGGCATTGATGCCATCATCGCCAGCAATAGTCAGAGCGAAGGCACTTACTTTACCCCGCCACTAACTGTCGGGCAAACGCTGATTCTCTTCACTTCGTACGAAACACGCATGCTCGGTGAGCTGCGCGCCTATCGTGAAGCATCGGGCAAGTATTCGCTGCGCACGCGCTTCATCACGCTCGATGAAACCTTTCCCGATGACGCTGCCTCGATGCAACTGGTCAATGCGGCGCGCGATGCCGAAGAGCAGACGCGCAACGAATCGAAGAAATCGCTGGAGAGCTGGCTTGAAGCCTCGCGCAACCCGACTACGACCGGCGGCGCCAGTGCGGCTTACGTTTCTTCGCAAGCCTGCGCCGGGTGTCATCAGGCGCAGTACATTCAGTGGGCCAACAGTGGTCACGCGCACGCCACCGACAAGCTGCCGCCGCGCTGGTCGGAATTTGAAGCCGGCTGCCTGAGCTGTCACGCGACCGGACAGCGGACAGACGCGACCGGCAAGCTAGAGTTAGCCAGATTACAAAGCGTGCAATGCGAGCAGTGTCACGGGCCGGGCAGCGAGCATGCGCAAAAGCCCGCCAAGGGCTACGGTCGCGTCGGCAACGCGCAACAGATGTGCGCCACCTGCCATACGCCTGAGATGAGTCCGAAATTCGATTTCCAATCCGCCTGGGCAAAGATCAAACACTGAATCCCTTCGGGGATCAACTTTCCATATGATGCCGCCCGCGTCACCAGTCTATTCGGGCTGGTGACGCGGATTGCGGTATCCCCTCCCTTCCGCCTGAGCAGACCGCCAATCCTCCCGACGCCTGAGAGCCCGCGCGGCGCTGTCATACGCCGTGGCCGACCAGTCTGGCCAGCCGCGGCGTGCGCTGACATTCAGCGACGGCGACGGTTAAGAGGGAGCGACGGCCTACCTGCCTTCGTTCTTCACCTTCACCTGTCGGGTATCCACGCTCTTAACGCCGGGGACGCCACGAACGGCTTGCGCCGTCTCCAGAAGCTGTTGCTGCGTATCGACCGAGCCATCCAGAGTCACCACGCCGGCATTCACCTTGGCTGTGAGGCTCAGAGCCTTGAGCTTCGCGTCGTTCTTCATGGCGTTCTTGATGCCGTCGTCGATCTTGTCGTCGGCGGCGTTGACTTCTTTCCGCTTTGCCTCAGGCACCACCTGCAACTGGTTGTCTACACTTTTGACGCCATCGATGCCTCTGGCCACCTCGGTGGCGCCGCTCTTTGCCTCGGCGGTGTCAACCTTGCCGCTCAGAGTAACCACACCGTCCTTCGTATCAACATCGGTTTGAAAGCCGCTGGTGCGCTTATCGGCGATCAGCGCGAGCTTGGTCTTCAGCGTGATCCAGCCGTCGTTGCTCCCCGACTTGGCGGTCTCACCGGCGCGGGTGTTGGCATTCTCATTGCGGTTCGCGCCGGCGGCATGATTAGCGTTGTTGTTATTGTCGGAAGGTTGGCAAGCAATCATGCAACAGGTCAACAGCAGTACTACCGTTCTTAAGAGTGGTTTCATCCTCACACCTCAGATGCCGCAACACCGGTGCGGCGGTTTTGCCAAGCGCCCAAAGAAGCAGGAAGAACAGGTGGAAGGGTGTTGCCGGTATCCCGTGCCGGGAGTAGCTGGTATCCCTCCACCATATCACCTCTGCCGAAGTAACAGGGTAGGTATACCACCACCGGAGCGGCAGCGCAGTGATGCTCATCACGACGACTGCGGCAGGGCATTTGCCGAGCCGCCGGTCGAGGCCGCCCCGGTTGGTCAGTAAAGTTCTTTTGCGCCGGAATATTCCGGCGAGTGCGCGTTCAGCACGAAAGGTGAGGATCAGTCATACGTCCATCGAGGCGGGGCGAATTCAGTAGAGCAATCAACATTCCTTCGCCTTGCTTGCTCGGGACGCCGCCAAGCCATAGCCGTTGGGATGAGAGGGCAGCTAGATGGGACAACTAAGTGCCAGAGCATCTCCATGCGTTTAAATATGGGAACTTCTGAAGTCGGACACAGATGCTGCACTGAAGTGATACTGTAAATACAGCAAACCGCTTAGGTGGTTCAGGAGAGGCGTTCAAGAGTTAGTCAAGAATTGTCCAAGCGGAATCTGCCAGACTCAGGGGCGTAGACGATCACTAAAGTGAGGTCAATTTAATTCTTCAGGGGTAAGCAGATGACGACGCGAAGCGGAGCTAAGCGGTCTAACAGCCGGGCGCAGAACGGTCACCCCTCCAAGTTGCGGCAGGCGGCAGCCGACCCATCGCCCGATAAGCAGCTAGCCAAGGTGACGCTGTACGTGCGCCCCGATCAGGTCGTGGCGATTGAGACGATTCAACTCGATGAGCGAAGGCGCACAGGCAGCCGCCCGGACAAGTCCGCGCTGGTGCAGGAGGCGCTTGACCTGTTGATCAGCAAGTACAGGCCAAGCACTTGACATGCGACGGTCGCGCGACCTCGTTTAGTCGTCGTGCATCGTTGCGTTATGGGGCGGCTGAAGCTCGGACGGGCAACTGGTTTCCCTGGCGTTACATTATGCTTATCAGTCGTTAGTGGCCGAGGCATTTTACGGTTGCATCATTGCTGTCACTAAAGAGCAACGGGGACAGGGTCGCTTCAATCTAGTACAGGCTGTCGGGTTTCGGTCATCATCTCACCTCAGGTCGGGCCGTTTACGTTTTTCCATCCTTAAGAAGAGCAGCGGTTATACCGGATCGACTCGTGGTTCGCGCTCTCGCAGATTTGGCTCACCTCTTGCACACCAGTTATCGCTGGGACCTGTGTTTCAAATGGAGGAACTTTGACATGAGCACTTTAATGATCGTCGTCCTCATCGTTGCCGTAGCGGCCATAGCGGCAGCCGTGTGGATATACATACAGAAACGGCGCACGCAGAATCTGCGCTCCCGGTTCGGCCCTGAATACGACAGGATGATAGAAGGTCATGGGGATCGCAACCGCGCCGAGAAGATTTTGTTGGAGCGCCAGAAGCGCGTCGACAGCTTCGACATCAAGCCGCTGCCGCCTCGTGACCGGGAGAAATTCGCGCAACGCTGGCAGGATGCGCAGTCGCGCTTCGTTGATGACCCGCAGGAGGCGGTAGGAGATGCCGATCTCCTCTTGATGGAGGTGATGAAGGCACGCGGCTACCCAATGGGGAACTTTGAGCAGCGCGCCGCCGACATCTCAGTCGATCACCCGGAGGTGGTGGAGAACTACCGCATCGCGCATGAAATTGCGTTGCGCGACCGGCGGGGGGAGGCAAGCACGGAGGATCTTAGAAAGGCGATGATGCACTACCGTGCGCTGTTTGAAGAACTGCTCGAAGGCTACATCGTGGCCGAGCCACAGGAGGTAAGGAGATGAGTGAACGAAACTTCGCACAACGTGAGCAGCGCGAAATTGAAATGGATCGCGAAATGGATATGGAGGGCAGTGGCGGTGAACGGCTGACGACGGCAGACATGGCCGCGGCTGCCGAGCGCGGCCCTGTCCCGGTGAGAGATGACGAGCGGCAGCAGATCGAAGCCGATCAGGAAAGGTCCAGTGCCGCCCCGGCTTCAGCGCAGGATCAGTCGGCACCACTCTTCAATCAGGGGGAAGCCGAAGACTTCCGCACCCGTTGGGGGCGCATTCAGACCGGCTTCGTCGATGAGCCGCGCCGTGCTGTCGAGCAGGCGGATGAACTAGTCGCCACGGCGATGAAGCGGCTGGCCGAAATGTTCGCCGACGAGCGGGCGAATCTGGAGCGCGAGTGGGCTAAAGGCGAAGAGGTCTCCACCGAAGATTTGCGTGTCGCCTTGCAGCAGTATCGCTCCTTCTTCGACCGTCTGCTTTCCGTTTAGCGCGGCGGCGGGAGCGTCCGTGTAGGAGAGGGCAAAGATATACTGAGCCCGGTGAAAGCTGTAGCTAGCATACCTCTGCTCGTAGAACCCTTAGCCGTTTTGCCGCACCGCGAGCAGAAGAGGCTGGCAATCACCTTGTCATCGCCCCGAGTCAGAGGGCGGGTAGCTGTAATCTGGCCGGCCCGACTAGCTTTGCCGGGTTGACTCTGTAGGCGCCACTATGGGCTGGCCTCTCTTCGTTTTGTTTACGCCCGGCGCACCGCTTAGGCCGAGTTCTTCAATTGCAATTTCGCGCAGCTTGAACTTTTGCACCTTGCCTGAAGCGGTCATCGGGAACGATTCGACGAAGCGAATATGGCGCGGCACCTTGAAGCGCGCGATCTTGCCGTCGCAGAAGGCGCGCAGTTCGTCTACGGTCATCGCCTCGCTGGCGTTCAGGCGAATGGCCGCGGCGATCTCTTCGCCCAAGCGCTCGTCCGGCAAGCCGTAGACATACGCATCAGCAATTTTCGGATGCCGCCGCAGCAAATCTTCGATCTCTTTCGGCGCGACGTTCTCGCCGCCGCGAATGATGATCTCTTTGATGCGCCCGGTGATGCGTATATAGCCGCTCTCGTCTATGGTCGCTTGATCGCCGGTGTGCAGCCAGCCGTCCGCATCAATCGCTTCAGCGGTCGCCCTGGGGTTGTTGTAATAGCCGCGCATCACGTTGTAGCCGCGACAGCACAGCTCGCCGACGACGTTCGGCGCGCACAGCTCGCCGGTCGCCGGGTCAATGATCTTCACTTCGACTTCGGGCAGCACGCGCCCGACCGTCTGTGTGCGCAGCTCGACGCTGTCTGTCCGCGGCGTGATCGTGATGCCCGGCGACGCTTCGGTTAAGCCATAAGCGATAGCCAGCTCCGTCAGATTCATGCGCTCCATGACCTTGCGCATCAAGGGCTCGGGGCAGAGCGCGCCGGCCATGACGCCTGTACGCAAGCTCGACGTGTCGAAGCCGTGGTAATCCAACTGCTCAAGCTCGGCGATGAACATGGTCGGCACGCCGTAGAGCGCCGTGCAGCGCTCGCCCTCGACCGCTTCGAGCACGCCGAGCGGGTCAAAGCTTTCCAGCGGCACGATGGGCACGGCGTGTGTGTAAGCGCCGAGCACGCCGATGACGCAGCCGAAGCAATGAAAGAAAGGCACCGGCACGCAGAGCTTGTCTTGCGGCGTGTAGCCCAGCGCCTCGCCCAGCCAGTAGCCATTGTTGACGATGTTGCGGTGCGTCAGCATAACGCCTTTCGGAAAGCCTGTGGTGCCCGAGGTGTACTGCATATTGATCACATCATCAAGGTCTTGCACCGCCAGATGCGCATCGAGACAGGCGTCGCTGACGCTTTCGGAGCGCGCCAGCAGCGAATCGTAACGAATCATGCCGCCGGGATGCTCGTCGCCAACGTAGATGACGCGGCGCAGGTGCGGCAGCCGCATCGAATGTAAGGCGTTCTCCTGTGCGCCGCGCAGCTCAGGGATCATCTCGTAGACGGACGCCACGTAATCCACATCGCGGAAGCCGGATATCGTGATCAGCGTGCTGGCCTCGGACTGCTTGAGCAAGTATTCCAGCTCGGCGGCGCGCAACGAAGTGTTGACGGTGACCAGCACCGCGCCGATCTTCGCAAGCGCAAATTGCAAGACCACCCATTCGGGAATGTTAGTCGCCCACAGCGCCACGCGCTCGCCGCGTTCGATCCCGAGGCTGAGCAAGCCACGGGCGATCTGCCGCGTCAGCCATTCAAGCTGGCTGAAATCATAGCGCAGGCCGCGCTCCGGGTAGATGAGCGCTTCCTGCTGCGGATAATCCTGCGCCAACCGCGCCAGCAGCTCGCCGACCTTGACGTCAAGATAAGCGCGCGGTTTCTCTAATGCTTCCCCTGTCGCCATAAGCCCTCCGAGATAGTTGCCAGTTGTCACTTATCAGTCGTCAGTTATCAGTTGTCCGTCGTCAGTTATCAAGTCTCAAGTCTTCGCGGTGGTCGTTGAATGCCAAGAACAGGCTGACAACCGGCAACTAGCAACTGACAACTACTCATCGTCCTCCGGCAATGCGCCGAAGTAGCGCAGCCATTCGTCGAGGTTGCCGGCTTCAGGCTGTTCACCATCAGCAAGGACGGGTTGCGCGGCAACCGCTTCGGCCATCTGCTTGCGGAATTCACCCGACCGCACAACGCGCGCACCGCGCGCCCGCACCACGAAAGCGAGATGATTGTCAGAGGTCACGACCGTCAGGCCGCGGGCGTTCGGCGTAGCGTCAACCATGCGCTCAATACGTGTATCGGCGTCCGAGCCGCGCTCGCTGTATAGCACTTTGACGCCGCGAAAGGC
The DNA here is from genome assembly GCA_045807765.1 of Blastocatellia bacterium. Classification (GTDB taxonomy): domain Bacteria; phylum Acidobacteriota; class Blastocatellia; order UBA7656; family UBA7656; genus DATENM01. The sequence goes on along the minus strand of JBJMGU010000048.1, from coordinate 10,536 downwards.
CGACTGGTCGGGCAACAGGCGATCCGGCTCGCCGTCGAAGACCACGGTGACGCGGGCTTTCTTGAGTCGTGCGAATTCGGCCAGTTGCTCGACCAGCCTGCGTCGGGCGTTCGATTTGTCGCGGTGCCAGCCGGGTGTCTGCCCCATTACGTTGTTGCCGTCAACGATGTATGACATGGCCTGACCTGCAATGTCTCTCGCTCGCTGCGGCAATTCTAGCCCGATTGGCTGATGATGAAAAGCGCGCGACTTTGAAAACAAAGCGGGCGCCCCGGTCATTGCCAGAGCGCCCGCTTGAGGCTGCGTATTGCGCCGCGTCGTTAGTTGTTTTTGTGATGCCCGCCGCCACCACCGCCGCTGCTGGACGGTGAACTGCTCGGCGCGCTCGGCATTGAGTGTGACGGCATGCTCGAGGAACTGGATGGTGCACTGTAATGTGAGCTGCTACCGCCGCCCGACGAGTACGGGCGACTAGACTGACCGCCATCGCCTCTTGACGGCGGGTTGTAGCGCGGGCCATTGTCGCCTTTCCAAGACGTGTGGCTACCGGCATTGCTGTCTGACCGGCCCGGCGGGCGCGGCAGGCCCATGCCAGGATTGTCGCCTCTGCCGGCCTTGTGGTGACCGCCGCCGTTTCCGCCAGCCGTGCCGCCACTACCGCTACCACTGCCGCCGCTGTTGCCCGAACGACTGCCGCTGTAATAGCCGCTTCCCCAGTAATAAGACGGGAAGAAGGAATAGCTTCCATAGTAGGGATTGCAAACCGAATAGTCCCAGCCGTAAGGCGACGAGAAGCCGGAGCCGAACGGCAGGAAGGTGTAACAACCGCACTGACGCGAATAGATCCAGGCATTCGACACGAAGGCGAGTGTCGTCGGATTTATCAGGCCGCGCTGTGCCAGCCGCTTGTTCAGGGCAATTAAATCGCGGGCGCGATCCTCGCTCCAGGTGTCGAAGCCGTCAATCTCCTTCTTATTGAACGAGGCAATCTGCGGCTGTCCACCTTCGACAGTCGCTTTGTTGTCGCCTTTGACGACCGCATTGCCGACCGTCATGCGACCTTTGCGGACGACGGCTTCAACACGACCATCGGCGCTCAGGTTGAAACGATAAAGCCCTTCCTTGATGATCGAGAACTCGTTTTTCGGCGTTGCCACCGTCATCGGGCCGTCGATGGCCGACGCTTCGACAATGGCCGTGCCGCCTGTCAGATCGATGCGGAACTGGTAGACGTGTGGGTTGGTCAGCACGAAGGCGCTGTTTTCAGCGAGCCGCAAGTAACAGCCCGGAGTCAGCAGAATTTCGGCGCGTCCAGAGACGCCAGTCTTCACCGCGTCGCCTTCGCGCAGCTCATCGCCCGCCATCAGGCGCATCCAATCGGCCTGATCGCGCTTGTAGCTCACATCGCCTTCGACGATGTTCAACACGCCAATCTTCGCCGAGACGGTGTACATATCCTCTTCTTCTGCCGGCAGCTTCTTGCGATCCTGACCAAATGCCAGGCCGGCCAGTAGTAGCAGCGCCAGCGCTGCCAGAGCGATTCGTGTGGCTTTCATAACAATCTCCTTTGTGAGGCCGGAGGTATTCCTCTTCTGGACAGCCTTCAATCGGCATATCACCGCATTGCGAACCGCAGCGGTGATTCACCCCATCTGGCGTGATTATACTCGGAATAATGGGCCAGGCAAATTAAAAACGAGAAGTCCGCCGCCTCAGTGTTGATTGCCGCCGGCAGCGCCGGTTTGCGCGTAAAAGTTGCGGACTTCGGCATCAGACTTGAACAGGCGATTGGAGCCGAGCGTCAGCACGACATTGTCGCCGGGGCGCTGCGCTTTCAAGCGTGCCTCGCGGTCGAGCGCGACGTTGTGCGCGCCGGGGCGACCGTCTTGATCGAGATAATCGAGGCTCAGCACGACCTTGGCATGCGCTTCGGCCAATTCGTGGAAGGTAATCTGACCGCCGGAGACAAATCGATTGGTGCGCAGGTTGAACCAGCGGGCCGCCGGGTTGATGCCGATCATCGCGTCAAAGCCCTGCGGCGGGCGCTCGACATCGAGCTTGCGGCCATTGCGGCGGTAGGGGTTGATGCGGCTGTCGTAGTTGTTATCGAGGTTAACGCCGCCGACGATATCGATCATGCCCGCAAGCACAGGGCCACGCTGACCAATATGCAGCAAGTAACTCTGCCCGCCTTCGACCAGTTGCGCGAGCAGCAATAGTCCTTCGTTGTCGCTCAGGTATTCGGCAATGCGCAGCGGCGCTTCTTCGGCAGACACCTGATCGGCGCCTGCGACTTCGGCGAGCAAACGGTGATCGATGCGCACCGCGCCCTTCTCCTCCAGGGTGAGCAACTGCGGGTGGTCGCCAATGATGTAGCGCAGCCGCTCCAGCGCTTCCTGACAATCACCTGAAACCCACAGGCCGCCATTCCCGCCGCGCCTGTTGTTGATCAGGTTCATCGCCAGATAAACCGGGTCAGGCCGTGGAATCTCTCGCAGGTCAAGCGCCGGCACCAGCGGCAAGGCGCGATCACTGACCACCGGCAGCTTCAAGAAACTATCCGGCAGCGGGATGAAATAGTCAGTCAAGGCGGCGCTCGTCCGCGGCGGCTGACCAGGCTTCAAACTGGCCGGAGAATTCAGCGCCTGTAGCGAAGTGGTCAGAACCGCAGGCTTCGGATTTGCGGAATTCGCTGGCGCGCTTGCGGCGCGGATGTCGAGGATTTCGCTTGTGGCAACTTTAGATAGATTGGCGGGCGCGGTACTGACATTCGGCTTCGCAGTTGACCTGCTCACTAACGGCTCATGCTTGACGGTGTGCGGGCGGCTCAGCGATTGAAGTTCGCGCGCCGTCTTCACCAGGTATTCAGCGATCAGTCCGCGACTGACGAGCGACTCGCCATACTTGCGCGCCTCTGAGGTGGACTTGAACGAGCCGACATAAACCCGCGTCCAGCGCCCGCGCCCGGCCAGTTCATAGGTGCCGAAGCCAACCGTTTCGCCGGCGCAGGACAGATGCTCGGCATACTGATCAGCAAGCCCGGTGTCGGGAAATGACGCGACCTGCAAGGTATAAGGGAAGGTACTTTCAGCCGGCTGGCCCTGAGCCGGCGTCAGCAGGAATAAGAGTGCCGAAGCGATGAATGCCAGTTTCGAGTGCATGGCTTATGCCTTTCGACTCGCGATTGATGGCAGCGTCCGTCAAGCGTTCCAGTGTTGGGGCTGGGATGGGGGGGGGAGGTTGAAGAAGCGTCCGGGGTGCGCCTTGTACTGGAGGCGACAAAGGGAACGACCGCAAGACTCGGTGGGAGCTTGCGGTCGCGTCAACAGGATTTATGGTAGGTCACCCGGCAGATGGTGTCAAGAATAATTCACAAACCGCCCTTTGCTACCCCTCTCAGGGAAGCGGCGCCGCCGCGAGCCGGAGCCACATTTTTTACAATCGGCGGCTGACATTTTTCAGCCGGTCTGTTAGACTGATGCCGTTCTATTCAAACCCCTGATTAGGAGAATCCGTTTATGAAGTGGCTGAAATCTATCTCCACGCTCGTGCTGCTGCTGCTCGTTGCAGTCGCCGCCGTCGCGCAGGAGAATCCGTCGAAGCCGAGCGGCGGCGCGCCCAAGATGGTCATTGAGTCGCCGACGCATGATTTCGGCGAGGTCAAGGCCGGCGCACCTCTGCATTACACCTTTAAGGTCAAAAACGAAGGCAGCGCCGATCTGCTGATTCAAAACGTCCAGCCTGGCTGAGGCTGCACCAAAGGCGACTTTGATAAAGTCGTGCCTCCTGGTAAGGAGGGAAAGATCGAGCTGATGGTCGAGCACACAGACGGTTACGCCGGTGAAGTGGCGAAATCCGCATCAGTGCAAACCAACGACCCGAAGTTTGCAAACTTCACATTGACCATGCGTGCCCGCTTCGTCTCGGAGGCGGGAGCGACGGCGACCGACGTGCCGTTAGCCAGCAAGCGCGGCCCGGTTTTCGTCGAGCCGACTGATCAATTGATTACCAGTGTGCTGGTCGGCAACACCACCAATACCAGTCTCTACCTGGTCAACAAAGACGCCGCGCCGGTCCACGTCAAATCGGTTGACGCGGGCGGCAAGAATTTCACCGCCACGCTGGTGCCGATTCAGGACGGCAGGCGCTATGAAATCCAAGTGCAGAGCGCCGCGGGCCTCAAGCCGGGCAACTACCGCCAGACGCTCAAGGTGATGACCGACAACGCGACAGTGCCGGAGGTTCCGGTACAGTTGAACCTCACGGTCTATCCGCGCATCTTCGCCTCGCCGACGTCCATCATCATGCCGCAGTTGCCGATCAACGCAGAGTTGACCGCCATCACCTGGCCCTCAATCACCGTGCGCAAGGTGCAGGCAAGCGGCCTGGAGATCAAGCGCGTCAGTTCGTCGCTCGCCTTCCTGACCCTGACGACCGAAACACAGAAGGCCGGCGAAGCCTACCAAATTCGTATCAAGATCAATGCCGACAAGGTGAAGGCCGGCGACTTCAAAGGCACGATCCGCATCGAGACCAACGATGCCGACATGCCGGTGATTGAAGTCCCTGTGCAAGTCACCATCAAGTAACCCTATCCTGACGATGGCAGCCGCTCGGCGAGCGGCTGCCATCGTGATTTGCCTCACAAATCCGCCTCCAGCTCGCCGTCGCGCTTGCCTGCCTTGCCAGCGCCGCTTATCATTCACTTCGAGTGGGAGAGAAAGCCGAAGTCCCGTCATACCTCACCAAGCGAATCGTGGCCGCAGCCCTCATACCTGCACTGTGCGAGGAGGATTGATTCATGCGGAAGCGGGTTCTACTGTTGCTTCTGGGCGTTTCGTTACTGGTGGCGGTTTCGGCCACGGGCTTCGTGCCCGCCGTGGCGACAGCATCGGCGCAGAGCGATCAAGCCATCACGGCGCCGACCGCCCTGCAACTACAAACGGTCATCAGCGGCCTCTCCAGCACGGTCTTCGTCACTCACGCGCACGACGGCACCAATCGCCTCTTCATCATCGAACAGGTTGGGCGCATCCGCGTGGCGCAACCGGGCGCTTCAACGACAACCGTCTTCCTGGACATCAGCAGCCGCGTCCTGAGCGGCGGCGAGCGCGGCCTGCTTGGTCTTGCCTTTCATCCGCAGTATGCCATCAACGGTCGCTTCTTTGTCTATTACACGCGGCAGACCGATGGCGCCTTAACCATCGCCGAGTATCATGTCACGCCGGGCAATCCCAACACCGCCGACCCGAACTCCGAAATCATCATGGGCGGCGCGGGCAGCAATCTGCCCATCGATCACTCGGCGAATACTAATCACAACGGTGGCATGATGGCCTTCGGGCCGGACGGCTATCTTTATGCCGGTACGGGCGATGGCGGCTCGGGCGATGATCCGCCGAACAACTCGCAGAATATCAACGTGCTGCTTGGCAAGATGCTGCGGATCGATGTCAACACGCCGAATGGCGCGATTCCCTATTCGTCGCCGCCGAGCAACCCGTTTTTCGGCGCGACGCCGGGGGCAGACGAAATCTATGCCTATGGCCTGCGCAATCCCTGGCGCTGGTCGTTTGATCGCGCGACCGGCCAGTTGATCTGCGGCGATGTCGGCCAGAGCGCCCGCGAAGAGATCGATTACATCACCAAGGGCGGCAACTATGGCTGGCGAGTGATGGAAGGGATGATCTGTAATCCGAGTTTCAATGGCGGCGTCTGCACGCCGCCATCAGGCAGTATCCTGCCGATCTTCGATTACACGCACTCGTCGGGGCGTTGCTCGATCACCGGCGGCTACATTTATCGCGGCTACCGCTCGACCGTGCCTGTGAGCGCCTATGTCTATGGCGATTACTGCGCGGGCGAAATCTGGCAACTGCAAAGCGGCACGAATGCGCTCTTGCTCGATACGACGCTAAACATCACCTCGTTTGGCGAAGACGAAGCCGGAGAAATCTACGTCGTCGGCCAGAACGGCACGATCAATCGCCTGGCGCAGACGCCCGCACCGCCGGCCTGCACCTATTCGCTGAGCGCGACCGGCCAGTTGTTCAGGCACGCCGGCGCTGAGGGCAAACTGGCGCTCGCGGCGGCCGGCGATTGCGGCTGGCTTGCGGCGGCAAATGTGCCGTGGATTACATTGAAGCGAACAAGCGGCGCGGGCAACGACACGCTTGGCTTTGCGGTGCGCGATAACCTGACAGGCAGCCCGCGCACCGGCTTGATTCGGTTGGGCGGACAAACCTTCACGGTCTTGCAGGAAGGCGCGCTCACGGACGCAGACTGTCCCAAGACCTTGTCACCGGCGTTTAATGTCTTCACTTCAGCCGGCGGCTCGGACAGCGTGATGCTAACGGTTGACTCGGGCTGCGCGTGGCAGGCGACGCCGAGCGCCAATTGGATCACGATTACTTCAAACAGCCTCGGCACCGGCAGCGCGACGCTGGCCTATTCAGTCGCCGCGAACACCACCGGCCAGACTCGCAAGGGGACAATCACCATCGGCCAGGCGGTGTTCAAGATCAAGCAGCGGCCATGATGCGATAGAGCTTGCGCATGATGCGATAGAGATTCATGAAGAAACGGCTTGCCCTCATCTTCACCGGCGGGACTATCTCGATGAAGCATGACGCGGCCCTTGGCGCCGCCGTGCCCGCGCTGTCAGGCTCTGAGATTCTCGCCCTCGTCGAAGGCGTAGACGAGGTCGCCGATGTCGAGGTCATCGAGTTTGGGCGTTACCCCGGCCCGCACATGACCTTGCCGCGAATGATGCAGCTATCAGGCGTGGTGTGCGCGGCGCTTGAGCGCAAAGACATCGGTGGCGTCGTTATCACGCACGGCACCGATACGCTCGAAGAGACTGCTTATCTGCTCGACCTCACGACGGCAAGCGACAAGCCCGTGGTGCTGGTCGGCGCGCTGCGCAACAGCTCTGAGATGGGATGGGACGGGCCGCCCAATCTGCTGTCGGCGATGCGCGTGGCAGCGGCAGACGGCGCCCGCGGTCTCGGCGTGCTGGTCGCGATGAATGACACCATTCTCGCGGCAAGCGAAGCCACCAAGACGCACAGCGAATCGTTCGACGCCTTCCAGAGCCCAGACTTCGGGCCGCTCGGCATCGTTGACCGCGGCGAAGTCATCATCCGCCGCCCTTCGGTCAAGCGCCGGCACCTGCCTGTTACAGAGATCGTCGAGCCGGTCTTTCTCATCAAGCTGGCCAGCGGCGTTGACGCAACCTTGATTGACGCCGCGACGGATGCGGGGGCGCGCGGGCTGGTCATCGAAGCGCTCGGACGCGGCAACGTGCCGCCAGCGACGCTCGCGGGTCTGCGCCGCGCCGTCGAGCGCGGCCTGCCGGTCGTACTGGTGTCGCGCTGCCTGCGGGGCCGCGTCTTTGACAGCTATGGCTACGAAGGCGGCGGCAAGCAACTGCGTCAGCTAGGCATCATCTTCGCCGACTTCTTGAATGGCCAGAAGGCGCGCATCAAACTGTCGCTCGCCTTGAGCCTGACCGATGACCCAGATGAAATCCGCGCCCTTTTTTAATTGCCCTGCGTTACCCTTTGCCGCTTGCGTTTTCGAACGGGCGTTCGATAGAATAGATCCGTGAGCAGGTGCTATTGATTTCGACCGGAGGCGCAAGATGGCTGCAACCTACACGACCGAGACGATCACGCCGAAGTACCACGACGCCATAGTGGACTGGCAGCGCCGCAACTTCTCAGACCTCGCCATCCTAGAAAAATACTGGGGTGATTACTTCAAAGGCGTGCCGCCGTTTCAACTGGTCGCCAAGGTTGGCCACACGAAATCCGATACCATCGAAGTCGGCCAGTACGCCGGGCGGCAGCGTTTCGAGCGCGCCAAAGAGATGGTCGGCAACACTTTCTTCAGCGCCCGCGACATCATCCGCGCTCAGTGCTCGACCGAGTTGGGCTCAATTCAGCAACACCGCGAAACGCTCGACCAGGCGGTCAGCGATAAGAGCAAGTTCGCCGTCCTCCGCATCATGGCCGAAGAGCTGCGCCACGCCTACCAGATGATCTGGGTGCTGGATCAAGACCCGTCGTGGAAGAAGCCCGGACTCGGCGACGTCGCCAAGCAGACGATTGAAGAGTTGCTGGCGATGGAGTTGGGCGACCACGTTCTTGACGCCTTCAACATTGACTTCGGCGATTTTCTCGACAACATCACCTACGCGACGGTGATCGATCTGGTCGGCAAATACCAGTTGGAGATGCAGCAGGTCTTCAGCTACGCGCCGATGGCTCGCAGCATGGGGCCGATGCTCCAGGAAGAAGCCTTCCACCTGGGCAGCGGGCGCACAGTGTTGCGCGAGATCGGCCAGATGGCGGCGCGCGGCGAGGGCGATTACAGTGTCGAAGACATTCAGCGCGCCTTGAATCTCTGGGTGCCGCGCGGCCTGGAGATGTTCGGCAACGAGCACGGCGGCGAAACCGCGGTGACCTTCGGCTTTAAGGACAAGACCAACGGCGTGGCGCAGGACGAATATTACGAAGAGGTTTGCAGCGTCATCCGCAACATCAACATCGCCATCATTCAAGAGCGCCTTGCCGGCAGCTCGCGTGAAGAGGCGCGGACGGCGCTCGACGAGATTGAGCGCAGCGGCGACCCGCAAAAGGGGATCAAGCCGGAAGAGCTGCTGCGGGTGCCGAGCAAGAGCTTTTTCCGCAAGCGCGGCCCGGAAGAGGTCGTCTTCAAGCCGTTTGATTATCGCGGCCAATTGCTGACGGAAAACGGCCAGTTGCTGACGCCTGAAGCTTTCTTAAACTACCTGGCGAATGTGCTGCCGGCGAAGTTCATCGGCAGCCGCGAGTACCACAAGTTCGTCGCCCAAATGCGCGAGTATCACGGCCTCAACTGATCACGAGCCGGCGCATTATTGCGACTGTTTCGACTCGCGGCTCAGGCGGCTTGGGGCCATCACGTCTCTGGCGTGGTATCTCTCCTGTTTGCCGGCGGCAAAGTCGGCCCGGATGTAGTCAACTTCGATTGGCTGGCCCGGCTCAAGTTGGTTCATTAACAGGAAGTCGTGGGCGGAAATCACTTCTTTGCCGTTCCATCCGGTGATGACATCGCCCTTCTGCAACCCCATTCGTTCGGCTGGGCTTCCGGGCTCCACTTTGTAAACCACAAACCCGATGCCGCCGACAACGCCCAGCCCAGAGCGGTTCGGAATATCCCCATTATGCTGATCTTCTAGCCGTTCGTAGGGCCGCTGTAACTCGTGTTGAGCCGAGTGTCCGCGGCTGGTCAGAATCGAACCCAAGAAGAAGGAGACTCCTGCCAAAGCAAGTATTGCGACAACTCTAATAGCTTTCATTTCATCCTCCTGATGACTCATTGGGTGTTAATTGATCCCCGGAAGCAGGTGGCGCAGCAGCTACCCGTCGCACCTACCCGTCGCACTGTCGCCACATCCGGAGGTGTAGTCGTTAATCTGAATACAGTTGCATCCCGGCTCGCCGCGACAATAGAAGTAGTATTTGACGTGGTCGCACTGGCCGAAAGGGTCCCCCTCGATTTGGACGACGGCCGGCGGCGCCAGGCTCCGAGATTTCGTCGCTGCCGTACCGTGCCATGTCCCAAGAAGGAAAAAGCAAATTATCAACACTGTAAAGGCGAGTTTTCTCATAGCTAGGTCCTCGACTTGACTCCGGCTTTCGCGGCCAGTGTGATTCTTCAGCCTGGTCTCGCAATATCTGACTCTTCTCTCTGATCCGAGCCAATGGCGATATCACATCTGCTGTGACCGACTATAATTCCAGACGACTGGTCGGGCAAGCAAAAAATGGTGGCTAAAACTACTGTTTAACGGCTAATTCTCCTGGTTTCTTTCTGTCTGTTCGCCCGCGGTCAGCAGAGCCGCGACCTGACGCGCCCGGTATTGCGATGGTGTCAGGCCGAACTGTTTCTTGAAATCTCGAAGAAAGTACCGTTGATCCTGGTAGCCGATGGCAAGCTGTACCTGCTTGATCTTCATTGCGGGGTCTTGCAGCAGCACGCAGGCTTTCTCCATCCGCAGAGTCTTGAGGTATTGCATCGGCGGCATGCCCAATTCAGCCTTAAACAAATCGTGGAGGCGCGAAGGCGACAAGCCAACCACATTACTGATCTCGGCCATATGTATCTGCCGATGCAGATTAGCAGCAAAGAACTCAATGACTTTTTGTATCTTCCAATTCATCTTCGCGCCTCACCGAGGGCTTGCGAAATTGGGGAAGCATACGCGAAACCGGGAGTGGTCGAAAATCAGTGATGCGGTACGCCAACTTAAGCAATTCATTCCGACGGGCTGGTCGTGCCAGGGGTCTTTAGGCTAGCACAAGCGCTGCCTCCGGTCAATGGGCTTACTCGCTGAGTCATGCCCAGTGAAAAAGAGAGCCTCCTTGTGATAAGAATGCGTTGACGAAAACCCATTCGCTCCAAGGAGGCCCTTTATGCGTCTGAAACGCATTGCCAAGTTTACTGCATCCGTCACCAAAGGACTACTCCCATCTCAACAGGCAACCCTTT
>JBJMGU010000047.1:0-17321 GCA_045807765.1 Blastocatellia bacterium | reverse complement strand
TCTGGAAAGCAACTTTCGCTGTTCTCAGGGAGTGCCGTGCGCGCTCAGGCTGGCAGGACGTGTCGCTGGCTCAGGCTGATCCCCACAAGTTGTGCGGAAAGCGGGGAAACAATGGCTTGGCGACTAGTTGCGGCGACCGCCTCGGGTAATTGCCCGAAGCGGTCTTTGGCCGTCATTCCTCTTCGTCTTCTGTATGGGACATTACACTCACAGGCTGCTGTCGAGCAGCCGCGAAGCCAGTTCGGCGCGCCCGCGGACGTTGGCTTTCTGGTAGACCTTGTCGAGATGTTTGTTCACGGTTTCGACGCTGATACGCAAGCGCTCGGCGATCTCCAGATTCTTGTTGCCGCGCAGACATTCGACGGCTACCTGAGCCTCGCGCTCGGTAAGCCCCCAGGTCTGCCGCAGGTGTTCTTCATAGCTCGACCACTTCGAAGCGGTGCGCTTGATCAGGCAGAGTGCGTAACTTCCCATGCCGAGCATGCCTTCAGGCATAAGCGTGCAATGAATCTCGTGCTCGATGCGTCCGACACTGACGTTGCGGGTGAGCGACTCTTCGCCATCGCGGCCATGGCCGCGCGCATCCAACAAGTCGAAGTAAAAATCGCCGGCCATCTCGATGACTGCGGCGACCAGCAGGTGCCCCTCGCGATTTTCGACCAGCAGCTTGTCAAAGGCGTGGTTGTGCCAGATCAACTGACCCTCGCCGTTCAATAGCACCGCCCCTTCGTTGATATGGTCGAGCGCATCGGCCAGGCTATACATCCGATCATTGACGTCCATCATAGGCGCTTCGAAGGGAGCGGTTGCGTAAGACCCTTGTGCTAGCATACTAAGATTCCTCTTGTCATTTGCCATCGGGAGGCGGCTGAGGGTGTGGCAGGCGATCACCCACCGAACGATTCGGCAACGTGATTTTTCGTCTCAGGGGCAGCGAGGCCAATCGCGGTAACCAGGAGCAGAGCGCTTCGAGAATTTGCCCGACTTTCGGCAATCAGAGACATTGCGGGAGCGGGCAAATTGTAGCTTCGCCCAAGGTTATAAGTGCTGGCATAGTCAAAGTCAACAGTTTAATTTTGACGTTTGGGTGCTGCATTTTACCGGCAAAATGCGAATGTTTGCCGGGGGCTTCGGACTTCCCCACGTGGGGGAACTGCCGAGCAATTTCTGAGTCTGGAACGAGGCCGCGATTCGACCTTTTATCTCAAATGCGGGTGCGCTTTATTAATCTCGCCCGCGCCTTGAAATAGAGATTCTTCGGAGCGATAAGAGGCGAGCGGATATGAGCTTTGGCAGGCCCCGCACACTCAGCGAATACTTGCGCGCCGCGCGCTTGCGCAAGCTGCTCGTCATCACGACGGCGCTGGTCTTTGCCGCCGCCGCCGGGCTTGCGCTCAAACGCCAGTCGAACCTGTACGAGGCCGCGACCACCATTACCGTTGAAGCCAAAGCCAGCGAAGCCGCCGACCCATCACGCCGCCTGACCAGCATTCAACAGCAACTGATCGCTCGCCCGCGGCTCGAAGCCCTCAGCGATAAACTTGGACTGTTTAACGAAGCCGATGGCAGAGGCAAAGATGAGCTGATCGCCGCGATGCAATCGAACATTCGCCTGAGCGAATGCGGCGCGAATTGTTTGCGCCTCAGTTATCACGCCACGGATGCGAAGACTGCCGCTGCGGTGGTCAATGCGCTTGCCGGCGAGATTGTAGCTGAACATACAAAATCTGCATCGCCACTGCCGTCTGCGGAAGCTGAAGCCTTGCGGCAGCGCGCCCTGGAGCTGTCGGCCCGTCTGCGCGAGATGGAAGAAAAATCGCCCTGGCTGCTGGGGCTCAAAGAGGCCGCGCCGATTGCCGCCGCACCACGCCGCGCCGCGCCATCTGCCGATGCCCTGCGCGCCCAGCAATTGACTATCGAGAGCCTGAAAGACCGCCAGTACCTGATTCAGCAGCAACTCGCTGACATCGAGCCGCGCATTGTCACCGTGCGCCAGATGGTCGAGCAGCAGAAGAAGGGCTCGAACCTGCGAGACAACCCGACCTACGCCGCGCTGATTGCCCGGCGCACCGAGCTTGAGGGCCAGCGCGACACGCTCATCAACCGCCAGGAACTGACCGAAAAGCACCCGCGCGTTGCCGCCATCATCGATCAGATTACCGCTATCAACCGCCAGATCGATGCGCTGCGCCAGCAGGATGCCCAGCAGTCGAACCAGTCGCCTGAAGGCCGCGAGCTGCGCTCGCTGGAATCCGAGCGCACCCGTTTAAAGCTTGAACTGGAGATTACCAACCGCGAGCTGGCCCGGCGCTCGACGGTCGCTGCCGCACAGCCAACGCCTGCGCCCGCGCGTGACATCGCCGCCGCGCCCGCCGCCCAGGCTTACTTCGGGTTGAAGCATAGCTACGAAGAGACGCTGGCGCGGCTCGATGGCGCTGAAAGCAAATCAATGGCGACCGCCTCGACGCCCGCCGAGACGCTACGCATCAACGAAGCGGCGACCGTGCCAAAGCGACCGATTGGGCCAGGTCGCTGGCTTCTGGTGCTTGCGGCCTTCGCCACGGGACTGGCTCTAGGAGCCATTTTCGCGATAATCACGGGATCGCGCCGCTTCGCTATGGTGCAGGACGCCCGCGACGTTGACTTTGATACGCGGCTGCCGCTGTTGGCCGCCATTCCGAAGACCGTCACCGACACCGAGCGCAAACGGCGCGGGCGCCGCGCGTCGCTGCGCGTGGCGTTCGGGGCTGTCGTCGCGGTCGTGGCAACCATAGCGCTCACGGCGGTCTTTGTCGGCACGAATATCTTTGTGCTGCTCAGCCAGAGCTAGCGCGGCTGGCAGATGAGGTTTTCATGTAGCGCAATCCGTTAGATTGCGCATTGATTCGCGCGATCTAACGGATTGCGCTACGGCGGGCCTGTGGTCACATCCTGAACTTATTCTCCTGGGCTGGAAATCTCCGGCCCATTCGACATTTCGCTTCCTTGAGAGGAGCGGAAGATGTATCAGGAATTCTACAGACTACGCGACATTCCCTTTAGCCTGGCGCCCGACCCAAGGTATCTGTTTCGAACTGAGAGCCTGCTGGAAGTCTTTGCCAATCTCCAGTATGGCATAGAAAACGGCAAAGGCATCGTCGTCGTCACTGGTGAAGTCGGCTGCGGCAAAACAACCATTCTGCGTTCCATGCTGCAATCACTCGACCACTCGGTGCTGGCCGCTTACATCTTCAATCCTCTACTCTCTACCGCAGAATTCTTCGACCTGCTGGCGAGCGAATTCCGCTTGCCGCCGCAAGCCTCGAAAGCCGCCATGCTGCGCACCCTGGGCCACGTTCTGATGGCGCGGCACGCGCAGGGCTTGCGCACTGTGCTGGTCGTTGACGAAGCCCACTTGCTGCCCAAGCACCTGCTCGAAGAGATTCGCTTGCTCTTGAACTTCGAGACCAACCGCGACAAGTTGCTGCAAGTCATCCTCTGCGGCCAGCCGGAGTTGCATGATCTGCTGGCCCAAACAGACCTGCGCCAGCTCAAACAGCGCGTCAGTCTGAAATGCTCGATCAAGCCGCTGACGCCGCACGAAACCGCGGAGTACATCGGCTGGCGCTTGCGCATCGCCGGTGCACAGGACGAAGGCTTATTCGAGCCGGCGACGATTCAACTGGTACACCGCTATTCGGGCGGCATCCCGCGCATCATCAATAACATTTGCGACAACGCTCTGCTTACGGGCTTCGGGCTGGGCAGCGCGCGCGTTACCGCAACCGTTATCGAAGCGGTCGTCGAAGAGCTTGACCTGAGAGCGATGGAAACGCTCAGCGCGCCGACTGTTGCCCGCGACATGATCGCCCGCGGCGATACGCCCCACGGTCACAACGCGGCGAACGAGACCAATCAGCAGGCGGCGGCAAACGTTCGCTACATTCGCCGCGATGCCAGCGACAACAGCCAACAAACGGCGTCGCCGCCGCCCGCTTTCGTGCGGCAATCGCCCGCCCAGGATGAAGCCGAAGCTCCCTTGAAGTACTTCTCACCCTTCCGCATCACCCGGCGCGCTTGAGAGTTGAGTTATGGGAAGAGTCTACAACGCACTCGTCAAAGCAGACCGGCTGACTGATGCCCAGCGCCCAATTGGCCGCCCTGACAGCGACGCGGAGATACGGCAAGCGCACGACGCGGCGACGCGGGGACGCGGCGACGCGGGGACGGTTCCAACACCGGTGCCGGCGCGCAGAGATTTGCAGGCGACGCCCGTCTTTGGTGTCGGTAATGAATCTTACACGGCACAACTTGAGGGGATGAGCGTCGCCCCATCATCTGACTTCGATCAACTCTTCGCTCTGAATGAAACTTCCGGCACGAGCCGAGCGGCAGAGCCGACCGTGCTGCCTGTCGAATCGTCTTTCGCCGCGTCCCCGCGTCCCCGCGTCCCCGCGTCGTTCTTTGAAGAGCCACGTCAGATTGTCACTGTGAAGGACTTGACGGTTGCGCCGCATGTCGCGGCGATTGCCGGCGGCGATGCGCTGGCTGCCGAACGTTACCGCACGCTGGCCGTGCGCCTTTCGACGCTGGCAGCGCGGCGCAAGATCAAATCCCTGGTCGTCACCAGCGCCGACGCTGGCGAAGGCAAAAGTACAGTCGCAGCCAGCCTCGCCTGGACGCTGGCGCGCCGCGGCGAGCGCCGCGTATTGCTGCTTGATGCCAATGCGAGCAAGGCTTCAATCAGTGATTTACTGGGCGTTCAGCCGGCGCGCGGCTGGCTCGGCTTGAGCGATGGGTCTGCGGAATTAGCCGACGCGATGCTGCGCATTGATCCAAACGGCCTTTACCTGATGATGGCGCGCGGAGTGATCGAAGAAGCTGACACGGACACGGGCGCGCTCGATGACGCCTTGATGTCATCACGTTTCGAGAAGCTGCTGGCCTGGCTGGCAACGCGCTTTGATCTGATCGTCATTGACGCGCCGGCGCTTTGCGATTGCGCCGAAGCGCAGCAGATGGCCGCCATCGCCGACGGCTGCGTGCTGGTAGCGCGCGCCGGGCAGACGCCGCATCAGCGCCTGTCGGAAGCCACAGACCTCGTACCGCAGGAGCGGCGCCTCGGCGTCGTTCTCAACGAATGCGACGTCACCGAAGACCTCACCCGCCGCGGCAAGCGCTCTTTCGCGGGCCGCCTTTTCCGCCGTTAGCGGAGACCGGCACGCATTAAACATTTCATAAGAGCGTGGCACTCAAAGCAGTTGTCGCCCACCCTCGGTTGCGGTGGTTAAGAAGGGAGCAGCCGGGGAGAAAGCACCATGAGACGTTTTCTACTAATCATCATCGAATCGCTGCTTTTGTGGCTCTGCGGCTTTTTCGCCCTCTACGTTCGCGTCCTGGGCGACACGGCCTACGAGTTGATCGAGCGCCGCGGCTGGCTGAAGCTGATCGTTGTGACGCTGGCGATTCAACTGGCCTTTTATCTCTTCGATCTCTATGACCTGCGAGCGACGCGCAGCTACCGCCGCGTCGTCAAGAACATGATCGTGGCGCTGGTGGCGGCCACCGTGCTGTTGACGATTCTTTTTTATGTCGCGCCGCCGCTGTCGCTTGGTCGCGGCATCTTTATCGTGATGATTGCCTTCGTTTCCGGCGTCGTCCCCGGCTGGCGCTGGCTGGTGGCGTGGAGCGCCGGCCATCCGCAATTCGGCGTCCGCGAGCGCGTCCTGATTCTCGGCAGCGGCACACAGGCTGTTGAAGTGGCACGGGCGACGCTCGAACGCCGCAACGCCGGTTTCTACATCGTCGGCTTCGCAGACAACACGCCGGAACTGGTCGGCAAGAGCCTCATCAACCCTACGGTCATTGGCCTGACGGATGACATCGTTGATCTGGTCGAGAGCTATCAGGTAGACCGCATCGTCGTTGCCGTCGAAGACCGGCGCGGCAAGTTTCCGACCGCCGAGCTGCTCGACCTCACCTTGAGCGGACGCGTCGCCGTCGAAGAATGCGCGCAGTATTACGAGCGCCTGACCGGCAAGATTGCCAGCGAGATGCTGCGCCCGTCGTGGCTGATCTTTTCGCGCAACAGCCGCTACTCGAACGTCGCTCACCATGCGCGCCGCGTGACGAACGTCGGCCTGGCCATCCTCGGCTTCGTCCTGTCGCTGCCGTTGATGCTGCTGACGGCGATTGCCGTCAAGCTCGATGCGCCGGGTCCCATCTTTTACACGCAAGAGCGTGTCGGCAAGAACGGGCGGCGATTCCGCATCATCAAGTTCCGCTCGATGCGCACCGATGCCGAAAAAGACGGCGCCGTCTGGGCATTGCAATCCGACCCGCGTGTCACTCACGTCGGGCGCGTCATCCGCAAGCTGCGGCTCGACGAGCTGCCGCAGTTCATCAACGTCATTCGCGGCGACATGAACTTCGTCGGCCCGCGCCCCGAGCGGCCCGTCTTCGTCGAGCAACTCGAAAAAGAGATTCCTTACTATTCGCAGCGGCACCTGGTGAAGCCCGGGCTGACCGGCTGGGCGCAGATCAAATACTCGTACGGCGCGTCGGTCGAAGACGCGATGGAGAAGCTGCGCTACGACCTCTATTACATCAAGAATCAGAACCTGCTGCTCGACGCCGCCATCGTCTTCGAGACGATCAAAACCGTGCTGTTCGGGCGCGGCAGGTGAGCCCGTTGATTTTCAGTCGCGCTGTAGTTGCCCTTGAGGAGCTGAACATGAGAAAGCCTATCGCCCTTCTGGTTATCGCCATTGTGATGAGCTTGAGCGCCATCGCCCCGGCGCAGGATTTGACGAAACTGGTGTCGCCCGCTTCGGACGAAGCCCGCCCGCGCACCGTCAAGAAGGCCAACGGCAACGAGCCGGTCGCAGCGAAAGAAGCCGTCAGCGATACGCGCCCGGTCAATCCCGCGGAGCCGACCAGCCTGTCGGACGAAGCGGCTATCCAGGCGCAGATCAACGCCGTCTATCAGAGCTTTTATAGCGGCTATCGCCTCGGCCCCGGCGACATCCTCGGCATTCACATCGATAAGCACCCGGAAGATTCGGTCGAGAAAGTGACCGTATCGCCGGTCGGGCGCCTCTACTTTCCGCTGCTCGGATCGCTGGTGGTCGTCGGCAAGACGGTGCCGCAGCTTCAAGAGTACCTCACCAACGCGGTCGCCGAATTCATTCGCGAGCCGCGCCTGACGCTGGTGCTGATCGAAGCCCAGAGCGCCAAGTTCGGCGTCTTAGGCGACGTGAAGAATCCCGGCCTGATGGTAATGACGCGACCGCTGCGCGTGCTCGATGCTATCACTATGGCCGGCGGCATCCTCGACACAGGCAAGCAGCAGGTGTCTGTGCTGCGGCAGTTTGAAGATGGGCGCGTGCAGGTGATCACCGCCGACGTCAAAAAGATTTTGAAAGGCAAAGCCAGCCCGGAAGAGAACCTCTACCTGCGCGCCGGCGATACCGTGATCGTTCACGGTAACCTGTTTAAGACGCTCACCAGGGTATCGAGCCTGGTCGGCGTGACCTCGCTGGTCACGTTTATGTCGCGCGGCGGGCGCTGAAACAACCGCAATCTTTAGGATCGAACAAGCCAGCCAGTTGTCGGGTCGGGGCAGTAGAAAAGAAAAATAAAAAAACGAGGAAAGATACATGCTCAAGACAACTTATGATTTTGCCAAAGCGGAGAACATTGCTTCGGCGGATGACAACGGCTACGGGCGACGCAGCCCGCTTGCGGAACTGGTTGGCACACACCTCAAGGCGCGCGGCATGCGGCAGGTCGACTTCTGTCGGCAGACCGGCTTTGATCAAGGATTGTTATCTAAAATCCTCTCGTCTGTCGTGCTGACGCTCAACGTCGAAAGCGCCTTGAAGCTCGCCGAAGGCTTGCAGATTTCGCCGAGCATTATCTTTGAAACGATTGGCAAGAAGGACGTGGACGAGATGCTGCGCCGCTTCTACTGCAAAGCGGATCGCCTGATGTAGTGGCACAAGCGAGCCGCCTTGCGCTACCTGGTCACGCTTCTAACTCGCCAGCGCGCGGTGACAGTCGGCGAGGATGTGCTGCAAGGATTCGCTAAAGATCACACCGTCTTCGACCGTCAGTTTCAGCTTTTTCAATTCATGCTCGATCAAGCGCCGGTTGTCGCTGACCAGCGAATCGGAAACGCCGAGCAGCCTGGCGATCTCCAGTTGCGATGGCCCCTGCGGGTCATAGTAGCAATACCAGAGCGTCGTCAGCAGCCGACTATAGCGCCGCTCGTTGTTGTTGACGGCATGGCGCAACGAATCGAGGAAGGTTTCGGCGAGGCCGGCGACGCGGCGATCCTGCTCGCCGCGCAGCAGCGCCGCTTCGGGCGTCTCGCGGGTGTCGGCGGCTTCGCGATGCATGGTGCCGCCGCCGTTGCCGACGCTCAGCTCTTCGTCAAGCGAAGAGATGTTGTAATCCTGTAGAGGGATCTTGGATAGCACGAGCTGGCGCAGCGTCCGCACGTCGGCGGGCGAATCTATGGCCTTGAAGATGTCGACGATCAAGGCTTCGAGGTCGGGATTCGAGAGAATCAGTTGCGATGCGCCGGAGCGCCCGACGACGCGCGTGTCGCGCCGCCGCATGGAGACGCTCTTGACCGCTTCGGTGAAGTGGCCGGCGTCGCGCACAGGCTTCGAGCGCGGCCATTCGCGCAGGCCGAAGACCTGATTGACCATGCGCCCGCGACGCGGGCGGCTGCTTGCTTCCTCATCTTCGTGCAGGTCTTCGAGCGCGTCGAGGCTGTCGTCTTCCAGCTCTGCGGGCTTCGCCTCGACGGCTGGCGTTTTCTTCGGCGGACGCCCGCGTTTGCGGCGCTCGCCATTGGCTTCGGTTGATGTTTCACTGAGGCCGGGCCGCGTAAAGCGCGGGCTGCTCTTGAGCAAGGCGCTGACGCGCCGCGCCATGCGGAAGGATTCCGGGTAACGTTTGCGCAGGCGTGCGCCGACCAGGTTCGGCAATTCGATGTGCGCCAGCTCATTTTCGATCTCACCACTGCTATAGCGTTGCTTGGCGTAATGCTCGAAGCGTTGTTTTTGGAATAGCTCAAGAAAGAGCTCTTGCGCGAGGTCGGCATTGATTTCGGTTTGCGAGGTCACGGCGGCGCCGTCTGTGGCAAAGTGCAGGGGACGCACCGCCGGGTGGCGCGAAACGAGTTGAAAAAGCCCGTTCCATAGACCTTCAACGT
This sequence comes from Blastocatellia bacterium, assembly GCA_045807765.1. Lineage (GTDB taxonomy): Bacteria > Acidobacteriota > Blastocatellia > UBA7656 > UBA7656 > DATENM01. The sequence continues at coordinate 8,119 of JBJMGU010000047.1, read as the reverse complement.
CTTCCAGTTTGAGCAGACCGGCCCAGTCAATCATCGGTGATTCTCCCACTTTCCTGAATCGCGTTCGATCATGCCATCTCCTGTTGTCTGCGGGCGCGATCTGATGTCGCGCTCAGGGGCACTCGGATAACGGTGCGCGCCGGCAAAGATCGCCGGTCGGCTTCTGGAGCCTGGGCAGTTCAACACAGCGGAGGCAGGATACGTGCAAGCCTGAGACCTTGCTTCTTAGAGAGCGTATGAAAGCAGAGACATAAAGCACATGACAACGAAGATGCGCGAATCAACTGACTATGAATCAAACAATCACTGCTTTGAGAAGCGGCCTATCGCAGGCGTTGCCTCTCGCCGTCGTATACCACCCGTTTGGGATCATTCCTAGCCAAATCCCCGTCCGGGGGAGCCTGCGCGCGGTTATTGTTATGTGTCGTCGGAACAAAGTCAATAGAAACATGGGATAAAGCGCTTGGCCGCTTGCGCAAGCCGCGAGCCCAAGCTATAGTAACGCCGTCCTCAGGCAAAGTTTCGCTAGAGCAAGCAAAGCGATTTCAGTTGTTCAAACCCAGGATCACTGCGTCTTAAGTGGATCCAGGTGTCGCCAATTTGTAGTCTGGCTAAGCTGATTTGAGAGCCCCGCTTGGAAGCCATACAGCAGGCAGGCCTTCAGGTTGACGGAGCGCAAACGGCGGCGGTGGATTATACACCTTAGCCGGCCCTCCTTGTGCGTTGGCGAAGCGGTATCCGCCTCCGCGAGTCGAGCAAGTATTCGCAGCAAGCTGTAGGCCATTCCCCCTCATCGAGCTTTAACTTGGCAAGTTCCGCACAACCACGCGGCAAAGGATAATCAGAGTTATGTTCAACAAGCGACGCCTTTTCCTGGCACTGATCTTCACCCTCATCATCGTGGCGATGCTCGGCAGCGTCCTGGCGCGACAGGACCTGAACCCGGGCAACAACGGGCGCTTTTCCGCCGGCCCGCCGACCGAGATAGTGATGAAACGGGGCGCCAGCGCGAACATAGACTTGCGCAAGCTGCCGCAGATTGCGCCGGAAAAGCGCGAGCGGCCCGAGCACGAAGACCCGGAAATTGAGCGCACCGAGATCAAAGGGGTGGGCAACCCGAAGCCTGAGGGCGTCACCCCGTCCGTGCCAGTGAAGAATGCGCCGGCGCCCGCGCCCCTCATGAACTTCGACGGTCTCGACTTTGCCAACTGGGGCGCCGGTCATCCGCCCGACACCAACGGCGATGTCGGCCCGACCTATTACATCCAGACGATCAACACCTCAATCGGCATCTTTCGCAAATCCGACGGCGTGCAGGTCGCCGCCTTCACCTTCAACACCTTCATGAGTCAGGCCAACTTCGGCGATGTGCGCGACACCGGCAACTTCGGCGACCCGGTCGTTCTCTACGACACCTTCGAGGATCGCTGGGTGATCAGCGATTTCGCCTTCACGCTCGACAGCGGCGGCAACGTCAACCCGCCCATCGCTTATCAAGTCATCGCCGTCTCGAAGACCAGCGACCCAGTCATGGGCGGGTGGAATTTCTATTCAATCAACACGGCGGGTGGACTCGGCGATTATCCGAAGTTCGGCATCTGGCCGGACGGCTTATACATGTCGGTCAATATGTTCGGTTACGCCAACGCCGCGCCGTTTCAGTCGCCGCGCGTCTACGCCTTCAACAAGGCGCAGATGTATGCCGGCAACCCGAACGTCCAGGTAGTAACCTTCAACGGCCCGCCCGCCGACTTCACTCTGCTGCCGAGCAATGCGCGGCTTCAGGTGGGGACGCCGCCGCCCGGCACGCCCAACTACTTCATCTCGTCCTGGGAATTCCTCAACGCCCTGACGGTCTACAAATTTCACGTTGACTGGAATCGCATTTCGCTATCTACCTTCACCGGTCCGGACGTTCCGCTGGCCGCGACGAGCTGGCCGAACGCCGCCGTGGGGAATGCGCCGTCACAAGGCGGCAACAGTCTCGACGTGTTGCAGATTCGCGCCATGGCGCAGAACCAGTATTCGAATATCGGCGGCGTCGAATCCCTGTGGACGGCGCACACGGTTCGCCGCGCTAACACGACCGGATTCGCGGCGCCGCGCTGGTATCAGCTTGATGTCACCGGCGGCACCGTGGCCGCGAACATTACGCAAGCCGCGACCTGGGACCCGGACGGCGCCAATGTCATCTACCGCTTTATGCCGAGCGTCGCCGTTGACCGCATGGGCGACATGGCGCTCGGCTACAGCACGTCGAGCAGCACAACGAAACCGGCGATCAAATACGCCGGGCGTCTGGCGGGCGACCCGGTCAACACGCTGAGCCAGACCGAGCAGGTGCTCATTCAGGGCACCGGCACGCAGACAGGAAATTGCGGCGGCGCCCCCTGCACCCGCTGGGGCGATTACAGCTCGATGACCTTAGACCCTGACGGCTGTACCTTCTGGTACACCAACATGTATTACGCCGCCGACGGGCTGAACCATCAGACGCGCATCGGCTCGTTCTCGTTCGGGTCTTGCACGCCGGTCGGCGGCGGCGGCACGGTTTCGGGAACGGTGACGGCGACCGCCGGCGGCACCCCGATCAGCGGCGCAACCGTCGCCCTCGGCAGCCGCGCGACGACCACCGACGGGAGCGGCGGCTATTCGTTCACCAGCATCCCGGCGGGCACTTATCCGGTGATTATAGCCAGTAGTCCGGGCTACAACTCTGCGACCTTCACCAGCATTGTCGTGACCGACGGCGCGACGACGACCGAGAACTTCTCGCTCGGCACCGCGCCGACCAGCGCGTGCCTGATAGACACAACGCAGCTCGACTTCCAGACGGGCGTGCCGACGGAGGTCGATCTCACCACCAGCCCCGGAGATGTCACGCTGTCGAATGCCCCGGTTATTGATCAGCAGAATATAACGGTCACCAATAGCGGCTTCGGCTTCAACTCAACCTCTTGGGCAGGTCAAACCTTCATCGCCGGGGTCACCGGGCAGGCGACGCGGGCGGACCTTAATCTGTTCTGTAGTGGCTGCACGGGAACGACTCCGAATCTCACCGTCTCGATCAGAGCGACAAGCGGCAGTCCGCCTGTGCCGACAGGTGCCGATTTGGCGACCGCGTCGATTACTGGCTTTAACAGCGGCGGAGGGGGCTATTTTACTGCAAACTTCGCCACGCCTGCGACACTGACGGCTGGAACAGGATACGCGGTCATCATCCGATCAACGTCCAACCCTTCAGCGGGGAGCTATGCCTACGTGTGCAGTTGCACCAGTCCCAACAGCAATCCATATACGAGTGGCCTGCGCGTTACTTCAGCCAACAGCGGCGGTACCTGGGCAGCCGATGGGACTGCCGGCGGCAGAGACCTGGGATTCGTAATTTACTCGACCACCGGCTTTCGCATGGCCGGTGACCTGGTGTCATCCGCAAGAGATGGCAACCCGTCGCCGGGTCTCACGCCGGTCTGGTCAACGCTCTCGTGGACGGCTTCGACGCCGACGAACACGGGACTCCAATTCCAGATCGCCGCGAGCAACTCGCAGATCGGCCCGTTCAATTTCGTCGGCCCGGACAGCACTGCGGCGACCTTCTTTACGACCAGCGGGGCATCGCTCAGCCAGTTCACCGGCAACCGCTACCTCCAGTACAAGGCGTATCTCGCGAGCACCGACAACACGATGACGCCGACGCTGAATGACGTGACGGTTTGCTACGCGAATCTCGACTGTAGCGCTGTGCCGACGATTACGCCGTCGGTGTCGCCGGTCTGTTCGAACTCGACCGGCAACACGGCCAGCGGGCCGGCGGGCGCGACGAGTTACAACTGGTCGATCACCAACGGCTCGATCACTGGCGGCGGCACGTCACAGACCGTCACCTACACCGCCGGCGCCTCCGGCAACGTCAACCTGATGCTTTCGCTGACCTCGGCCAACGGCTGCCCTGGGTCAAACTCGGTGAACGTTCCGATCCTCTCGCCTCCCACCATATCGACAGTCAACGGCACGACCAACGGCACAGGCACGCAGGATCAAGCCTGCCCCGAGCAGCCGTTGACGCTCACCGCCACCTCGACCGGCGCGACCTCATACCAGTGGTACAAGGACAACAGCCTGCTCTCTGGCGAGACCAACGCGACGTATCAGGCGACCAGCACCGGCATGTACACCGTCACGGCGACGAATGCCTGTGGCACCACAGAGCAGTCGGCAGGTTACGTCGTGCAGAATCCGACGCCGAATAAGCCGGTCGTAACGCCGAACGGCCCGACGACCTTCTGTACGGGGGGCAGCGTCACGCTGATGTCGAATAGCCCCACAGGCATTCAGTGGTACAAGGACAACGTGGCGATCCTCAGCGCCAACAGCCAGAGCTACGTCGCCACGACAGCGGGCAGCTACACGGCGATCCTGAACGCGCTTGGCTGCCATAGCGCGACCTCCGATCCAGTCGTTGTGACGGTCAATCCGATTCCTTCAACGCCAACGATCACGCCGGGAGGCCCAACGACGTTCTGCCAGGGCGGCTCGGTGACGCTGACCTCAAGTAGCGCCAGCGGCAACCAGTGGTCCTTGAACGGCAATCCCATCGGCGGCGCGACGGCTAACACCTACAACGCCACAGCGACCGGCAGCTACACCGTCGTGGTCACGTCGCTCGGTTGCAGCAGCGCCGCTTCTTCAGCAACCTCGGTGACGGTCAACCCAACTCCTTCAACGCCGACGATCTCCGCTGGTGGCAAGACGACTTTCTGCGCGGGCGGCAGCGTCCTGCTGACCTCAAGCAGCGCCAGCGGCAACCAGTGGTCCTTGAATGGCAATCCGATTGGCGGCGCGACGGCCAATACTTATAACGCCACCGCTTCAGGTAACTACACGGTGGTGGTGACCGCGCTCGGTTGCAGCAGCGCCGCTTCATCGGCAACCGCCGTGACAGCTCTGCCTCAGCAAACGGCAACCGTCGGCGGGTCACAGGCCATCCTCCCGAATGGCACGACGGCCAGCCTCGGCGGCAACACGCCGACCTCAGGCATGGGAACCTGGACGATAGTGAGCGGCGGGACCGGAACCTTCAGCAATCTCAACGCCGGCAACTCGACCTTCACGCACACGGGCGGCGCCGGGCCGGTCGTGCTGCGCTGGACGATTGCCAACCCACCGTGCGCGGATTCCTTCGCTCAATTGTCGATCAGCGTTGGCGTCCCGCCGACGATCACCTGTCCGACAAGTCCTGTGGTCGCCGCCGCCACGACCGGACAGTGTGGGACCACGGTCAACTATACAGTGACCGCTACAGGGGCTCCGACGCCGACGGTGGTCTGTTCGCCGCCGTCGGGGGCCAGCTTCCCCGTAGGCCAGACGACCGTGAGTTGTACGGCGACCAATGGCGTTGCACCCACTGCGGCGTGCAGCTTCATCGTCAAGGTCACTGACACGCAGCCGCCGGTCTTCACCAACGGCTGTCCCGCGGCGATCACCACTGTCACCACCTTGTCTTGCCCGCCCGCAACGACGCAGACAGTTGTTTATTCGTTGCCGCAGGTGAGCGATAACTGTCCGGGAGCAACCGTGGCATGCGTGCCGCCCTCAGGGTCAGTCTTCGCCCTGGGGACGACAAGCGTGACCTGCACGGCCACCGACGCATCGGGCAATACGGCTACCTGCTCGTTCCCGGTCAACCTCTGGTCGGGATGCTTACAGGATGAGACCAACCCCGGCAACGTCTGTCTGTTCAACTCGCAGACAGGACAGTACCAGTTCTGCTGCAATGGCGTAGTGATCGCCACGGGGACCGGCACCCTGTCGGTGCGCGGCTGCATCGTGACGATCTCGCACTCCAAGCAGCAGCGACGCATACAGATGACGGCAGACCTGTTGGCGAAGCGCGGCACAGCAACCATCATCATCTCAGGGCTGACGGCCTGTCAGATCACCGATCAGAACCTGATGAATAACGCCTGTCAGTGCCCGCTGCCCATCGGCGCGCGGCGTTGAGGCGGCGCTTGAGGGAAGAGCAATGTTAGTCATGAGGGCTTTCCCGACACGCTCGTTTTGGCGCGGCGCCGTGGCGCTCGCCTGTCTGCTGACCCTGTTTGCTGCCGACGCCGCGCCTTCGGTCATCCCGAAGCGCGCGGCGTCGGCATTGCTGCCGCGCAGCAGCCCCGAAGCGCAGGGCATCTCGTCGGCTGCCATCCTCGCTTTCGTCGAAGCGGCGGATCAAGAGATCGATGCGATGAACAGCTTCATGCTGGTGCGCCACGGGCAGGTCGTCGCCGAAGGCTGGTGGGGGCCGTACGACGCCGAGACGCCGCACATCCTCTACTCGCTGAGCAAGAGCTTCACCTCTACAGCCGTCGGGCTAGTCATCAATGATGGCAAGCTCAGCCTCGATGACGAAGTGCTGAAGTTCTTCCCCGAAGATGCGCCGGCGCAGCCCTCGGCCAACCTGCGAGCCATGCGTGTGCGCGACCTGCTGCGCATGGCGACCGGGCAGCAGACCGAACCACAAATCCAGCTCAATGCCACGGGCGCGAACGCCGAGCCGTGGACAAAGACCTTTCTTGCCCACCCCGTAACGTTCAAGCCGGGCACACACTTCGTCTACAACTCGCCGGCGACTTACATGCTCTCGGCCATCGTGCAGAAGGTCACAGGCATGACGGTGCTCGATTACCTGCGCCCGCGGCTGTTCGAGCCGCTCGGCTTCGACAACCCCACCTGGGTCGCCAGCCCGCAAGGCATCACGGCGGGCGCGTATGGTTTGATGGTGCGCACCGAAGAGATTGCGCGCTTCGGTCAGCTCTATCTTCAGAAAGGCATGTGGAAGGGGCGGCAGCTCATCCCCGCCGCCTGGGTTGAGCAGGCGACGGCTCTGCAAACCGCGAACGGCTCGTCGCCGACGAGCGATTGGGATCAGGGATACGGCTACCAGTTCTGGCGCTGCCGTCATCACGCCTATCGCGGCGACGGCGCATTCGGGCAGTACTGCATCGTTCTGCCCGACCTCGACGCCGTGGTGGCGATCACCAGCGGCGTGCGCGATATGCAGCGCGTCATGAACCTGGTTTGGGACAAGCTGCTGCCGGCGATGAAAGTCGGGCCGCTGCCTGAAGATGCCGCGACGCGGCGCAAGCTGGAGGCGAAGCTCGCCGGCCTGACGGTGAAGCTCGCCGCCGGTCAGCCCAACGCGCCGCTCGCCACCAAAGTATCGGGACGGTGGTACGAGTTCCCCGAAAACGACCGCGGCATTCAAGCCGTGGCGCTCGATTTCAACGCCGCGTCGCCGGCGCTCATCGTGCGTACCGCAGGCGGAGAAACGCGGACGCCTCTAGGCCGCGCCTCATGGGCGAAGAGCCGCGGGTTTGCGAACGGGCTCGACCACTTCCTGAGCGTGCCGGCGCATCCGCTGATTGCCGCAAGCGGCGCGTGGACGGCGGACGATGTGTTCACCGTCAAGCTCGTCGCTTATGAAACGCCCTTCTATTCGACGCTGACGTTTCGATTCGACGGCGAGCGGCTCTTGCTTGACGCCGAGCATAACGTCGCCTTCGGCCCTACGAAGCTGCCGCAACTGATCGGCTCGCAAAAGCGCGCCCGCGCCGCGACCTCGGGCAGGTGAGCAAGCAAGGGGCAGCGGCAATCCCGCCATCCTTGCTGTGGAATTCGCGCCGCCTTCGTCATTTCATTGACGTGAAAGAGGCGAGGCGCGCGATGTTGAGATTAATCTTCTGGTTTTCGATTACCGCGATTCTCTACACCTATCTGGGCTACCCGTTACTGGTGTGGCTGGTGGCGCGCTGCCGCCGCCGCGCCGTCAACAAAGCCGCCGCCACGCCGCATGTTTCCGTCATCATCGCCTGCCACAATGAAGCGCGCCGCATCGAAGCCCGCCTGCGCAACCTGCTTGATAGCGATTACCCGTCGCAACGGCTCGAAATCATTCTCATCTCGGACGGCTCGACCGACCTGACCGCCGAAGTCGCTCGCCGCTTTGTCTCTGAGCGCGTTCGCGTCTTCGCCTACGAGCGGCAGAGGGGGAAAGCCACGGCGCTCAACATCGGCGTCGAGCTGGCGACCGGCGAAGTCATCGTTTTTGCCGACGCGCGCCAGCGTT
>JBJMGU010000046.1:0-58698 GCA_045807765.1 Blastocatellia bacterium | reverse complement strand
GCGCTGCTGGCCGGCATGGACGAGCGCATCACCCGCGCCACCGGCCTGCACGTCGCCGTCGCCGAAAGCCCGCGCCAGTCGGTAGCGCGTGGCCTGATTGCGCTCTACGACCAGCCGCTGCTGCTGCGCCGCATCTCCCGCAACATCGAACTCAGTTAAGGGACTAGGGACTAGGGGCTAGGGACTAGAGAAGAAAGTCTGACGCCTTGAAATTGGCTCTCGCAGCTGATTTCAGGTTCGGCGAACCTTCCTAGCTAGTCCCTAGCCCCTAGCCCCTAGTCCCTAGCCCCTTTATTTCTTCGGAAGGCTGACGAGGTTTGCGAGCAGACGATATGCGCCCGGCACGCCGGCTAGCCACTGACGATTGAGGCTCAAGGTTGTAAAGACGAACCAGCCTTCGCCGGTTCGCGATACCAGCAGCGTGCCGCGACTGGCCTCTTCGCCCGGGTCTGCGGTCTCAAGCAGCGGCGCGTAATCGCTCGCCCAGGCGCGTGGCACAAAGGCCGCACGCTCCGTCACCCACCCTTCGAAATCTCCCGCCGCGATCACGTTCGGTTTCGTAAGCAGCGGGTGCGCGCTGTCGAGTATCTTGACTGCCGCGCCCTCTGCCGTCAGCCGATCTTCAGAGAGTGTCAGCGCGAACGGCGCAAACGGCGCGCGTAATAGATTGAAATCACCCACCTGCTGTGCGAGGACGATCAGGCTGCCGCCCGCCCGCGCATAACGCAACAGACAATCGTTCAAACCGACCAGATCGGGCCGCGCCGCGTAAGCGAAATGATCTACGATGACCGTATCGAACCGCTTAAGCTCGTCGCAGCCCGACGCCAGGTTTTTGTCAGTCGGATCGCCATGCGCGATGCGGCCCACGCGCTCTGCCGCAATCTCTTCGTAAGCGACGCCAAGTTGATCGAGCGCCAATGCAAGCGAGCGGTCGGGGCCGCTCAGGATGCCGACGCGCAAGGATTCAGCCACCGTAAAATCGCTCGGCTTCACGACGATCTTCGCCGCGCCGAGTGGTTCGGGTGGCGCCGGTTTGTCGCGGCGAAATTCGAGCAGGATGTCGGGCGCGAGCGGCGGCTTGAGCAACGGCAGCCGCAGCCGTAGACGGACATTCACCTCTTCGTCTTCGCGGGTGAACGCGACGTGCAGCGGTTCGTAATTTTCATCACTCACGGCCAGCGGCACGACCCAGAGCGCGCCTGCGAGCGTCCCCGGCGTGCGATTGCGCAAACGCACCGGGAGGTCAACCTCGCGTGGCGTCTGCCAATCCTTGATGAGAGCAAACGGCACGGTGGCAATCTCGACCAGCGGCGCGATGTCGAAACGCGCCAGCGCCGCAAGCGGGATCGTCACCTGACCGACGGCGACTTCCGCCGTCACCAGCAGGCGATGGCCGAACGGCTCGCCGGGCAGTGCGCCGGGTAGTGTCGTGCCGAGCGGGTAATACTCTTCGTCGAACAGGTGCGCCTCGCGCGGCAGGCTCAGGGGCGCGCCTTTGGTGTCGTAGGCGAATTCGTGTGTCAGTGCGCCGCCGGCAGCGACCTGCGTCGGCTCGGTCGTCGCCAAAGTTACATTGGTGCCGGCAAAGCTCAACTGCTCCGGCGCATGAAAAGCGATGGCGAGCGGTTGGCTGCTGCCGTTATTGAAGGTCGCGCGAATCGTCAGCTTCTCTCCGGGGATGATGGCCGCGTCGGTGGCGCTGACATCGAGCGACAGGTTGAGCGCCAGCGCCAACGCGCGTTCCAGTGTCTGTGTGAAGCGGAGGACGCGGAAGAACTCTGCGCCATAACGCTCGCGCTGCGCCGTTTCGTCGCCTTCAACCCGTTTTTCTAACAGCCGCTCGCTCAGGGCGGCGATCAGGCGGTCACGCTGGCCGATAGATTCAAGCAGCGGCACATCGCCGACGCGTGGTGGCGCGACCCCTGTGCGCACTTTGTCGGGCAAGGGAAGACCGTTAAGCAGATCACCCGGCGACATTGGCGGATCGTCAAGCTGGGCGAGCACCAGCTTGTAGGTGCTGGTTAAGCGGTCGGGCGTCAGCCGATCTTGATGCCCGCCATAGGAAACAAGCTGTTGATGCGCGGTCAATCCGAGCGCCGCGTAAGAGCGTCCACGCGCCCTGTCCGTTTCTGCCAGATTCAGGGTGACGCTGGCGTCGGCTTCGCTGCTTCGCCTGAAGAGCCGCCGCGCCTGCCAGACCTCAGAACCGGCTTCGGGAGCCATCTTCGCGTTCGCTGCGGCATCAAAGGCGTCCGTGGCAAGACGCGCCACCGCCTGTTGCCGGCCATCTGCGGATTGCCCGCCGGCGTTCGTCAGAATCACGTCGGGCCGCGTCAAACGGATGGCGCGTACCAGTCGGGCGAGCGCCTTATCGCGGCCCCAGACGCGCATGGTTTCGCTGGCCGATTTGCTGGGCCCCAAATCGGCCAGGTTCAAAAAGAACGCGTCTGCGCCAACGGCACGCGCCAATTGCAAGGCTTCGCGGGTACGACGGATGCCGAGCGCATTGCCGCGGTCGGCGACAAAAGGGCTATCGCCGCCTTCGCCGCGCGTTGCGAAGACGATGACGACACGCGCGCCGCGTTGTCGCCGCAAAAAGGCGAGCGCGCCTTCGTCTACATCGTCGGGAGCGGCGGCGACGAAGATCACCGAGAATGGATTCGCCAGCTCGCGCAAGGTCTGGTCGAGCGCCACCAGTCCGCGCTCATCTTCGAGTGTCACAATGGCGTCAGGTTGCCGTGAAGAGATGGTTGTAACGTCGGCGCTGAAGGCCGGCGCGTTCGCCCGCAAGAGCGCCGCCATCATCGCCATCAACAGGAGTCGTCGCATATAGAAAGAGTTTGCAGGCGGGCGCGACGAATCTGCAAGGCGGCGCGGCATCAGGCATTCGGGATGATCTGTACAGGCGTCCGAGATATGGGTAGAGTACAGCATCGCGCTCGCCGGAGAGGCGAGCAGATTGACGGCAGTTGACCACAAGCAGATGCAACGCGATAGCATGTTTCAACGCAGACAGGGACCACTCGACCGGCTCTTCTCGGCGGTCGCCGGCGACCCGCGCTTCTACTCACTGGAACACCGCCTGTTCAACACCATCAGCCTGCTCAATGGCATCACCAACATCGGCGGCGCGCTCTTTGTCGTTGATCGTCGCAACTACACTTTCTTGTTGCTGCTGACGCTCGGAACCGGCCTGCTGTTCCTGGTCTTCTACTACTTCTCCAGATTTCGCCATCACTATCGCGCGCTCTACTGGCCCTTCGTGCTGTTGATCGCCGCTTTTCTATCTCTGAACGTGATGCGCAACGCCGGCTCGATGGGCGGCGCCCATTACTATCTCATCCCGGCGCTGGTGATCGCCGTCGTGCTGTCGCGCCGCCGGCTGACGACAGGGCTTGCGATGCTGCTCTTCACGCTGGTCACCGCCGGCCTGTTACTGATTGAGCAGCGCTATCCCGAATGGATAGCCGTCCAGGCGAGCCCGAATGAGCGGCTGGTTGATGTCCTCGTCAGCTTGCTCTTCGTGCAGGTCTTCACCGGCGTGCTGGTCATGATCCTCGCCAAGAATCTCAACCAGGAGCGCAAGAAGACCGACACCCTGTTGCTGAACATCCTTCCCGAAAGCGTCGCCAGAGAATTGCAGCAAAACAACCGCGTGCAGCCGCTCGATTACGAGTGCGCCTCGGTCTTGTTCACAGACTTTGTCGGTTTCACGCAGATTGCCGAAAGCCTGACGCCGCACGAGCTGATTGAAGAACTGGACACCTGCTTTCGTCAGTTCGATGAGATCGCCAGACGTAATCAACTCGAAAAAATCAAAACCATCGGCGACGCTTACATGGCAGTTGGCGGCATCCCACAAGCGAACTCCACGCACGCGGTTGATTGTGTGCTGGCGGCGCTCGAAATCACCCGCTTCATGGCGAAGCTGCGCGAAACGCGGATGGCGACCGATAGACCCTACTGGCAACTGCGCCTCGGCATTCATTCGGGGCGGCTGGTGGCCGGCGTCGTCGGGCAACAGAAGTTTGCCTATGACGTATGGGGCGACACTGTGAATACCGCCAGCCGGCTGGAGTCATCGGGCGTTGCCGGGCGCGTCAATATTTCGAGAGCGACCTACGAACGGGTGAAAGATTTCTTTGACTGCGAATATCGCGGCGCGGTTGCGGCAAAGCACAAAGGTGAGATCGAGATGTATTTCGTCAATCGCATCCGGCCTGAGCTATCGCGCAACGAGGCGGGCGAAACGCCTGGCGAAAAATTCTTCGAACTCTACGAACGGCTCAAGTCGGGCGAAGCGCTGGCCAACCGCGCGCCTTCGCGGCCAGAGTAGCTGTGCCCAACCTCTTGGCCCGTCCGCCGGCTGGAATAATCATCACCTGCCCGGCGATATAGATTGTGCGAGGCGCCTCTTCGTTGTAATGTGCTGAAGATTGATGGCAAGGCTAGGAAGCATTCCGAGTCGTTGGGTGTTCACCTGCTCAGGAAACGCGATGCGAACAGTGATCAACGGATTAGACGCGGTCGAGGTGCTGGCGGAAAGCCCTGCCGTCGTGAAGGCCGAGCGCCGCGTCGTCGCGCCCGCAAGCATCCCGGCTATTGAGATCGTCGAGGGCCGTTACGTCGTGCGCTTTGCACGCACACGCGAGGAGATTGATGCGGCGTTGCGGCTGCGGTTCGAGGTCTTCAACCTTGAGCTGGGCGAGGGCTTGGCCGCCTCGTTCGCCACGGGCCGCGACCGGGACGAGTTCGACGCCCTTTGCCATCATCTCGTCGTCATCGATAAAGAAAAGCGCCAGGTCGTCGGCACTTATCGTTGTCAGACCGCCGAGATGGCCGCCGCCAGAGGATTCTATTCTGCGGGCGAATTCGACCTCTCAGGGCTGACAGCAGAGGTGCTGGCTGACGCCGTCGAGCTGGGCCGCGCCTGCGTCGCCCGCTCGCACCGCAATGCGCAGGTGCTATTCCTGTTGTGGAAAGGGCTGGCCGCTTACGTCGCTGTCCGCCGCAAGCGTTACCTGTTCGGCTGTTGCTCGCTGACCAGCCAGGACGAAGGCGAGGGCCGACGCGCTTTCGCGATTGTTCAAGCTGACGGCTGCCTGCACACGAGGTTGCGCGTGCTGCCGCGAGCCGGGTTTGAGTGCGAGGCGAATGAGGGAGACGATGGCCCCGCAGCCAAAGTTCATATTCCAAAGCTGTTCAGAATCTATCTCCGGTTTGGCGCGCGGGTCTGTGGCCCGCCGGCGATTGATCGCCTGTTTAAGACCATAGACTTCCTGGTGCTGTTCGATATGGAAGAGATCGGCGATCAATGGCGCAAACTCTTTTTCGGAGCGTGAAGCGGGAGATTGATGAGTCGTCTGCGCGCGGCAATACGAGGCTTGAGCTTAGGCGTGGTGACCGGTGGGCTATTCGCTGCTCTGGTGGTCGGCATGGCGCTATTGTTTGTCTTCCGCAGGTTGCGACTCAGGTGGCGCGGCTTCATTTTTCGCCGCTGGTCAAAGGCGGCGGCATGGCTGCTCAACGTGAAGATTAAGACGTACGGTGTGCCGCCGCGCCCGCCGTTCTTTCTGGTCGCCAATCACCTGAGCTACACAGACATCTTTGTCATCGCTTCGCAGACGGATTGCCGCTTCGTCGCCCGCCATGACCTTGCCGCGGTGCCGATGGTCGGCTGGCTGTGCCGCAGCGTCGGGACGATCTTTATCGATAGAAGCAAGCGCCGCGACATTGTCCGCGTCGGCGGTCAGGTTGAGCGGGCGCTGGCCGAAGGCAGCGGTGTCGTGATTTTTCCCGAAGGCACCAGTACGGCAGGCGCGACCGTCCTGCCTTTTAAGCCCGGCTTGCTGGAACTGGCTTCCAGGGCCAGTTTCGGGGTCTCTTATGCGGCGCTCAGTTACTGTGTGCCGGCGGGCGACGTGCCGGCGCACCTGTCGGTGTGCTGGTGGGGAAAGCGAACTTTTCCCGGCCACCTCTGGGGACTCTTGCAACTGCGCGAAGTTCACGCGACGCTCAGCTTTGGTCGAGAGCCGATTCGCGCCGCGGACCGCAAGACCCTGGCCCTGCAACTGCACGCCGCCGTCCAGCGGGAGTTCATTCCGGTCGTCAACGGAGAGCAAGAATGCATCGCCGCCATCCCATAATCAAAGACCCCGTCAGCGCGCCAAGGCTGCGAATTAAGTTGATGGCGCGGATCGCGCTTTTGGCGTGTGCGTGCGGTTTCTTCTTGCTGCACAGCCCTGCGGCGATGGGCGCCGCTGAGGTTGCGCGCGACGTGCAGACGAGCTTGCCTTTTGGGCCGACGATCAATCAACAGGGAATGTCGAGCGCGGTTTTAATTTTCCTGCTAGCGGCCTCGACGCTGATCAGCGAAGACCTGACGTGCATCGGCGCGGGGCTTCTGGTGGCGCAGGGGCGGATCGATTTTCTGGCCGGCGCCTTCGCCTGCTTTTGCGGCATCTTCGTCGGTGACCTCCTGCTGTTTGTCGCTGGCCGCTGGCTGGGCCGGCCCGTGTTGCAGCGCGCGCCGCTGAAATGGTTCATTTGCGCCGAGGATGTCGAGCGAAGCTCTGCCTGGTTTTCGAGCCGCGGGCTGATGGTGATCTTCGCCAGCCGCTTCGTGCCGGGCGCGCGGCTGCCGACTTATTTCGCTGCCGGACTGCTCGACACCAGCTTCTGGTGGTTCGCCCTGTATTTTTCGCTCGCCGGTGTGGTCTGGGCTCCGTTGCTGGTCGGCCTGTCGAAAGTGCTGGGCGGCGAAGTCATCCGGTCTGCGCTGGTGCAGGGGCAGGCGGTCTTTATTAGAGTGCTGGCGGCGGTGCTGATCGTTTTCATCGCCGCAAAGCTCGTCGTCCGTTTGTCGAGCTACAAGGGGCGGCGCTTGTTGCTTGGCCGGTGGCGTCGCCTGCGGCGCTGGGAATTCTGGCCCGCCTGGGTTTTCTATGTCCCGGTGATCGTCTATGTCGCCTTTCTGGCATTGAAGCACCGCAGCCTTACGCTCTTTACCGCCGCTAACCCAGGGATCGTCGCCGGTGGCTTCGTCGGCGAGTCGAAGATTGACATCCTCAGGCAGCTTTCCGCCTCGGCAGATTATGTAGCCTGCGCCACACTGATCGAGGCGCCACTCGATGCCGAAGAGCGGATCGCGAGGAGCCGGTCTTTCATGACCGAGCAAGGGTTGAGCTTTCCTGTCGTGCTGAAGCCCGACGCCGGCCAGCGCGGTTCGGGTGTGGCGGTGGTCAGGACGGAAGCGGAGCTTGCGGACTATCTCAGAGGCTCAACGGTGGCGACGATCATTCAAGAGTACGTGCCGGGGGCAGAGTTCGGCGTCTTCTATTGCCGCCGTCCGAATGAAGCGAAGGGGCGCATCTTCTCAATCACTGAAAAGCGCTTCCCGGTCGTCACTGGCGACGGCTTTAGCACGCTCGAACGCCTCATCCTGCAAGACCCGCGCGCCGTCTGCATGGCGCGATTCTATCTTGATAAACAGCGCGAGCGCTTGGCCGACAGGCCCACTGCCGGCGAAGCTGTGCAACTGGTCGAGCTGGGAACGCATTGCCGGGGCGCGATCTTCCTGGACGGCGGCTGGACGAAGACCGCCGAGCTAGAGCGCGCTTTCGACGAGATCAGCCGTGGCTTCGAGGGGTTTTACTTTGGGCGCTTCGACGTGCGCGCGCCATCTGTAGAGCAATTCATCCAGGGGCGTGGCTTTAAGATTATCGAGCTGAACGGCGTGACCTCGGAAGCAACCCACATCTACGACCCGCGCAACAGCCTCTTTGCCGCGTACCGTGTGTTGTTCGAGCAGTGGCGGCTGGCATTCGAGATCGGCGCCGCAAATCGCCGGTGCGGCGTGCAGCCGACTCGACTGCGAGCGCTTATCGGATTGCTCGTCGAATATAAACAGAGCGCCCGACATCATCTGACTTGATCGAATGCCTGAACGGATGCAACCGCCTGTGGCCCTGTCTGCGAGATGGCTCGGCCCTCTCGTCGTCGCCTCGCTATGCATACAAGCCTGTTTGACTGAAACGCCCGCCGCTCGCGGTCTTGCGGCCCATACCCGCGCCGCCTCCAACCGCTCGCCTGCGGACTCTGCAACTCAACAGGCCGGCGCGCAAACGGCACAGGCGCGTACCGAGCGGCTGGTCAATGAAATTCGGGCCGCGGCTTATCCTGAGCTGCGCGGCACAGACCTTCAGGTGCGGCTCTTCAAAAGCGAATCGGATTACTTTCGCGCGCGGTTCGCCTTGCCGCAGTTTTTGACCGGCAGGAAGATGCGCTATCTGATCTTCGCCAATCCCGACGTTTTCATGCGCGAAGCGCCCGATGACGGTGTGCGCGCCATCATCGCGCACGAGCTGGCGCACGTTCTGTATTACAGCCAGCGAAATCGGCTTGAGCTTCTGGGACTTGCGCGGCTCGCCGGCAAAGGCTTTACCGCGAGCTTTGAAAGGTGGGCGGATTTACAGGCCATCGAGCGTGGTTATGGCGCGGGCCTCAAAGCGTATCGCCAGTGGCTCTATCGCCACATCCCTGCCCGAAGCCTCGGCGAGAAACGGCGCGATTACTTCTCACCCGAAGAGATAGACGCCATCCT
Source organism: Blastocatellia bacterium (assembly GCA_045807765.1). GTDB lineage: Bacteria > Acidobacteriota > Blastocatellia > UBA7656 > UBA7656 > DATENM01. Next base: position 50,093 of record JBJMGU010000046.1, on the reverse strand, counting down.
TTCGGCGACGCAAACGCGGCCCGAGCTGTTGGCTTACTGGCTCAAGCACGTTCCACGCAATCTCAAGGAGATACTCGCGGCGCAAGGCGGAGCAGAGAAGCATTGAACGGCTTCGACAAGAGGCACGGAAGATTGCCACAAAGACGCAAAGTCACCAAGTGGGCAAAAAGCTTTTCGTGTTCCTTTGCGACCTTATGCCCGGCGGCTGAACCACATTTTGCCGATCACCGGAATCTCGGCGCGGCGCAGCAGCAGAATAATCATGCTGCTGATGAAGATCGTCACCGCCAGCGCGAACAACAACCCGCCGTCGCCGCGCACGACAATGCCGAGCTTGGTCAGGTGGCTCATAATCGCGCCGCTGGCGGCGGCCAGCGCCAGCAGCGCCCCGAGCGTGACCGTCGAAGGAATGAGCAGCAGAATGACGGCGATCAGCTCAAGGACGCCCGAAGCGATGCGGCCCCACGGCTCGGCGCCGACGGTCGTGAAGATGTATTTCGATTCTTCCGCGCCGGTGAATTTGAAGAATAGGGTTTGAAACAGAATGATCGCCACGGCGATCTGTAACACCCAACTGATGATGCGTTGCGCTTTCGTCAGAGTCATTGACCGACCTCCTGATTAGAGTTGACGGTTGTATAATCCCCGACGCTGCGCAGGATATTCCCAGGCCGCCCAAAACGCCAGAAGAGGCTCATCAACCCCGCATCATCCTGACTGCCCTTTAAGCGCCAAAGGCAGTGAGCGCAGGCGCTGGCCAGTGGCGTCGAAGATGGCGTTGCCGACCGCCGGCGCCAGTCCGACAATCGGCGTTTCGCCCGCGCCCGCCGAGGGCAGGTCTTTGCGGTCGAGCAGCACCACGTCAATCTTTGGCAGGTCGCTGAAGCGCGGCACGCGGTAACGCGAGAAGCGCGCATTGGTAATCTTACCCTGCTCGAATTCGACCGCCTCGAACAACGCGCCGCCGATGGCCATCACGATAGCGCCTTCGATCTGGTTCTTCAGATGATCGGGGTTGACGATTGCGCCGCACTCAAAGGCTTCGACGACGCGCACCAGCTTCAGCTTGCGCGTCTGCCGATCCACGGCGACTTCGGCGCAGGTTGCGACATAGCCGCCTTTCTCGAACCCGCAACTGAGGCCGACGCCGTGATCGGGCGAGCTTTTCGCCTTGCCCCAGCCGAAGGCAGTGGCGGCGGCCTGCAAGACCGCGCGCTGGCGCTCGTCTTTGATATTCTTCAGTCGGAATTCGAGCGGGTCCATCTTCAGGCTGCCGGCCATCTCATCCATGTGCGTCTCGCGGGCAAAGTGATTCGCCGTCGCCGCAAGCCCGCGATAAGACCCCTGGCGCAATGGCGATTGCGCCGAGTGAAAAGCGATTTTCTGATTCGCAAAGTCGTACTTGTGCTGAATGCCCGACGGGCCAGAGTTGATATTGTGATACTCCCAGGCGGTCACTGTCCCGTCATTGCGTACGCCGCTGCTGATGTCAATGACGCCCGCGGGACGGAAGTAAGCCCAGGTGAACTCTTCTTCGCGCGACCATACCAGCTTCACAGGCTTGCCCACTGCTTTGGCGAGCCGCGCCGCTTCAATCGCCGCATCGCCCGTGTGCTTGCCACCATAGCCTGATCCGGTGTCGGGAACGATGACGCGCACGCGCTCTTCGGGAATGCGGAAAGCTTCGGCTAGCTCCGTACGCACGCCGAAGGGCCGCTGTGTTCCTGTCCACACGGTGAGCTTGCCGTCCTGCCACTCGGCAACCGCAGCGCGCGGCTCCAGCGGCGCGTGCGCAATGTAGGCGACCGTGTAGGTTTGTTGTAATCGCTTCTCTGCCGCTGCCAATCCGTCGGCTATCGAGCCGCGCACAGTGGCGGAGTTGCCTTCATTGCCTTGCGCCTCGGTCTTGTGAGCTTTCAGGTAATCAAACAGCTCGCGGCTCGACGGTTGATCGGGAGATTTCCATTCCGCTTTGATTAGCTTAACCGCCTGCGCGGCCATCGCCGCATCAGTCGCAGCGACGCCGATGAAGTTGTCGTCCTTGACGACGGTAACGCCTGCCAGCGCCTCGGCGGCTTTGCTGTCGGCAGAAACCAGCGTGGCATTGAAAGCCGAGGGGCGAACGATTTTGCCGTGCAGCATGCCCGGTCGTTTCATGTCGGAAGTGTATTTGTGCTTGCCGGTCACGAAGTCGCGGCCATCAACTTTATGCGCGGATTGGCCGGCGACCTTCCACTTATCCGCGGGCGTCGTTGGCACGTCGTCCGAAATCTGCTTGAGAAGTTTTTGGCCGCGCGTCAACTGGCCATAGCTCAACGACTGGTTATTCTTCGGGCTCGTGATTTTGCCGTCGCCAGCGGTAAGCGTCGCGCGATCAACCTTCATCTGCTCGGCGGCAAGGTCAATCAACTGCTCGCGTGCCGCTGCTGCCGCCTTGCGGAGCTGCGGGGCCATCGTTGGCGTCGTGCGGCTGCCGAACGTGCCCATGTCAAAAGGTGTGAGGTCTGTGTCGCCCATCACCAACTTAATCGAAGCCATCGGCACGCGCAGCTCTTCGGCAACCGCTTGCGTAAGCGACGTACGGATGTCCTGGCCGACTTCGACCTTGCCCGTGAAGACTGTGACCGCGCCGTCTTCGCCGATATGCACCCAGCCGCCGATTTCTTTGGGCAGCGAGGCGTTGGGGCCGCGGCGGCCCGATTCGCCTGCCTGGCGCGCGCCGCCCTCTTGACCCAGAGCGCCTTTCAGCGTGAAGACGATGGCAACGCCACCGCCGAACAGCTTGAAGAATTCGCGGCGGGCGACGTTGAAGCGGTAAGCCTGCGCGGCGAACAATTCGTAGCGTTCCAGCTCGATAGGGATTTCGATGACATCGGGTGATTTAAGCTCGTTGCTCATTTCGCGCCTCCCTTCATCTGCCGCGCCGCTCTGGTGACGGCGGCGACGATGCGCGGGTAGGTGCCGCATCGGCAGACGTTGCCTTCCATGAAGCGAGCGATCTCTTCTTCGCTTGGGCTCGGGTTCTTGCCGAGCAAGGCGACGCCCGACATGATCATGCCCGACGTGCAATAGCCGCACTGCAAGGCGTCAAGGTCGAGAAACGCCTGTTGCAGCGGGTGCAGCCGCCCATTGCTTTCCAGGCCCTCGATTGTGGTGATCGGCTTGCCCGCCGCCGCGACTACCTGGGTGATGCAAGAGCGCGTCGGCACGCCGCCGATCAGCACCGTGCAAGCGCCGCATTGTCCTTCGCCGCAGCCGTACTTGCTGCCGGTCAGGTCGAGGTCGTCACGCAGGACGCTCAACAGGCTCCGGTCAGAATCCGCGTTGACCTTGAGCCTCGACCCATTGACGTTCAGCTCTGTGATTCTGGACATGGCTCATCCCCTAAATGTTTTGGTGTTTATCCAAAGCATAAAGGATTTTGCCGGCGCAATCCATAGCACATGATTTATCGCGGGGGCTTGCCTCCAAGTTGCGCTGTGCTACTCAATTCGAGTACCCTCATTGCACTTCGACCTGGGAGATAACCGATGAGTCAAGACACACAGGCATTCAGCGTTGGGGAACTGTTTTCTATCAAGGGCAAAGTCGCGCTGGTCACCGGCGGCTCGCGCGGCATCGGCTTGATGATCGCCCGTGGCTATGTGGAAGCCGGCGCCAAAGTTTATATCTCGTCGCGCAAGAAAGAGGTGTGTGACGCGGTGGCGGCGCAGCTTTCCGAAATCGGCGAATGCATCTCATTGCCCGCCGATCTTTCAACCACCGAAGGCTGCAAGCATCTGGCCGACGAGCTGGCGGCGCGCGAATCATTGCTGCACATCCTGGTTAACAACGCCGGCGCGGCATGGGGCGCGGCGCTTGACGAGTATCCCGAAGAGGGCTGGGATAAGGTGATGGACACCAACGTCAAAGGCGTCTTCTTTCTCACACAGCATCTGCTGCCGCTGCTCGAACGGGCGGCGCGGCCCGGCGACCCTGCGCGCGTCATCAACATCGGCTCGATTGACGGCATCAAAGTGCCCTTCGTCGAAAACTACGCCTACGGTCCAAGCAAGGCAGCGGTGCATCACCTGACGCGTGTGCTGGCGGTCAAGCTGGGCGAGCGCGGCATCAGCGTCAACGCCATCGCTCCCGGCCCATTTCCAAGCCAGATGACCAGGTGGCTGCTCGAACAGCATCGCAAGGAATTCGAAGCGGCTTGCCCGCTCGGTCGCATCGGCGAGCCGGCGGACATGGCCGGCGCGGCGATCTATCTGGCGTCGCGCGCTGGCGCTTACGTCAATGGCGTCGTCATCCCCGTGGACGGCGGCATCTGCCTGAAATGAGCTTCGAGATTTGGTAAGGAAAACTATGCTGAAAAAGATCGCCGTGATATTGATCGCCCTGTTGGCGCTGGCTGGCGTGGGCTGCGGCCATTTCAAGTCACACAAAGGCGGGAAGAAGCTAACCATCGCCGTCATCCCCAAAGGCACGACGCACGAGTTCTGGAAGAGCATTCACGCCGGCGCCATCAAAGCGGCGCGCGAGCTGTCGGGGCAGGGCACCGAAGTCGAAGTGATCTGGAAGGGGCCGCTGCGCGAGGACGACCGCGAGCAGCAGATTCAAGTGGTCGAAGGCTTCATCTCGCAGGGCGTCAACGGGCTGGTGCTGGCACCGCTCGATAACCGTGCCCTGGTGCGCCCAGTCGAAGAAGCGCAGCGCGCCGGCTTGCCCACAGTGATCATCGATTCGGGGTTACAGTCGAACAACATCGTCAGCTTCGTCGCCACCGACAATCGCAAGGGCGGGCGGCTGGCGGCTGACCGGCTGGGCGAATTGATGGGAGGCCGTGGCAAGGCGCTGCTCCTGCGTTATCAGGAAGGCTCGGCCAGCACCGAAGAGCGCGAGGCCGGCTTCGTCGAAGAGATGAAGGCTAAGTATCCGGGCATCACGTTGATCTCGTCGGATCAATATGCCGGGGCGACGCGTGATACCGCCAAGCGCGCTTCCGAGAATCTGCTCAACCGATTTGGCGACGACCTGCAAGGCATCTTCACTCCGAACGAGTCGTCAACCGCCGGGATGCTGCTGGCGCTTCAGGACATCAACAAGGCGGGCAAGATCATGTTCGTCGGCTTCGATTCGAGCGACGCTTTCATCAATGCCATGAATGCCAAACAACTGCACGGCATCGTCGTGCAAAACCCATTTCATATGGGCTATCTTGGCGTCCGCACGATGGTCGAGCAGTTGCAAGGCAAGCCGGTCGAGAAGGTGATTGACACGGGCGTCGAGATGATCACGCCTGACAATCTGAGCACGCCGCAATCACAGGCTCTGCTCAAGCCGCCGATCAATGAGTACCTACAATAAGGATTCAATGATGAATGCTGAACGATGAACGATAAATTAAGAGAGGAAGCGGCTGGGGATTGTCTATAGATAATCCGGCCTCCGTTTCCTCTTCCGTTCATCATTCATCATTTCTCATTCATCATTTCCCGGTTATGTCTTTACTAGAGTTGCGCGACATCGCCAAACGATTCGGGCCGACGGTGGCGCTCGACGGCGTCAGCCTGTCGCTCGATCAAGGCGAAGTGCTGGCATTGATCGGTGAGAACGGCGCCGGCAAGTCGACGCTGATGAATATTCTGTCGGGCGCTTTGCGGAAGGATGCCGGCGAGATGATGCTTGATGGGCAGACTTACACGCCGGCCTCGCCGGTCGCAGCGCGGGCGAGCGGCATTGCCTTGATCCATCAAGAGCTGTCGTTGTGCCCGCACCTGTCGGTTGCTGAAAACATCTTGCTTGGCGCGGAGCGCGCGCGCTTTGGCTGGTTCGATTGGCCAGGCGCGCGGCGGCAAGCGCTCGAAGTTCTCGAATCGTTTCATCACCCGGAGATTCGTCCTGACCGTCTGGTCGCCGAGCTTTCGGCGCCGGCTCGCCAGGTGGTCGAAATCTGTCGCGCCATTGCGGCCCGCGCCCGCATCGTCTTGATGGACGAGCCGACCAGCAGCCTGCAACGCGAAGATGTCGAGCGGTTGTTCACGCTGATCAATCGCCTGAAAGCGTCGGGCACGGCGATTATCTACATCTCGCACTTTCTTGAAGAGGTGCGGCAGATCGCCGACCGCTTCACGGTTTTGCGCGATGGGCGCAGTGTCGCGGCGGGCGAGATGGCCGGCGTCACCAACGACGCATTGATCGCGCAGATGGTCGGGCGCACGATTGAGCAATTGTTCGCCGAGCGTCATCACCATGAAGCCGGCGAAGTGATTCTCGAAGCCTACGACCTGAGCGCGCCGCCCGGATTAAAGTCCGCGAGCTTCGAGCTGCGACGCGGTGAAATCTTCGGCATCGCCGGCTTGATGGGATCGGGCCGCAGCGAGCTGGTGCGGGCGCTCTACGGCCTGGACGGGCTCAGCTCAGGCACGCTGGCAATCAAGCAGCAGCCGGTCGCATTGCGCAGCGCGGCAGCGACGCGCTTGCGGCGCGGCCTCGGTTATTTGAGCGAAGACCGCAAGGGTGAAGGGCTGGCGCTGGCCCTATCGGTCGCCGACAACACGACGATGACGCGCATGCAAGCGTGTGCTAGCGGCTGGGGCTGGCTCGATCTGTCGCGCCAGAAGCAGCAGGTTGCCGGCTTGATCGCACAGCTCAAGATCAAAGCGCGCGCGCCGCAGCAGCCGGCGCGCGCGCTATCGGGCGGCAATCAGCAGAAGGTCGCCGTCGCTCGCCTTCTGCATCAAGACGCCGAGGTGTTGTTGCTGGACGAGCCGACACGCGGCATAGACATTGGCAGCAAGGCGCAAATCTATGAGAATATCGCGCGGCTGGCCGATGCCGGCAAAGTGGTATTGATGGTCAGCTCTTATCTGCCAGAGCTATTCGGCCTCGCAGATCGGCTGGCGGTGATGAGCCGCGGCAGGCTCTCCGCTGCTCGCCCGATTAATGAATGGACGCCGGAATCGGTAATGAAAATCGCCATCGGCGAAGCTGACAATAGCTAGTAGTCAGGAGTCAGGAGTCAGAAGTCAGAATGGAAGAGGAAGTCGGCTGCCGCCTCCCCTTTATTCTGACTCCTGACTCCTGACTCCTGACTTCCTCTTCTCGATATGACTGCGGAAGCGAAACAGACAACGACAGTGCAAGCCACTGGCTGGTGGTGGCGGTGGTTCGCGCGCCTCGGCCCCTTCGTCGGTCTCGCGGTGGTGATCCTCATCTTCGTGGTCTTGATGGATGCGCCGGAACGGTTTCTCTCGCCCTTCAACCTGCGCATTGTGCTGGCGCAGACGGTGATCGTCGCCATCGGCGCTATCGGCATGACGATGCTGATTATCAGCGGCGGCATTGACCTGTCGGTCGGCTCAGTGATTGCGCTTACAGGCGTCGTGACAGCGATCAACTTGAGCGCGGGCCGCGCGCCGCTGCTTGCGGTCGTTGCAGGCGTAGCTGTGGGCGGTTTGATCGGCATTGTCAATGGGCTGGCCATCACGCGATTGAAAGTCGTGCCGTTCATCGCAACGCTCGGCATGCTCGGCATTGCACGCGGCCTGGCGAAATGGCTGGCGGGCCAGCAGACGGTCAATGTGCCCGACACGTGGGTGAACGGCTTGCTCGTGACCTTTCCCGATCCGCCGTGGTTGTTGCTTGCGCCCGGCATCTGGCTGACGATTGCCCTGGCAGTTGTGGCGGCGGTCGTCTTGCGCAATACAATCTTCGGGCGGCGAGTGTTTGCTATCGGCTCGAACGAAGCGGCGGCGCGTGCCTGCGGCATCTCGACCGCTAAGCTGAAAGTCTGGATATACGGACTCGCCGGCTTGTTATTCGGGCTGGCCGGGGTGATGCAGATGTCGCGCTTGCGTCAAGGCGATCCGACCGTCGCCGCCGGCACCGAGCTGGACGTGATCGCGGCAGTAGTCATCGGCGGCGGCAGCCTGAGCGGCGGCGAAGGCAGCATTCTCGGCTCGATGGTCGGCGCGCTGGTCATGGCTTTCCTGCGCAACGGCTGCCAGCAGATGGGCTGGGCCAATTATGTGCAAGAGATCATCATCGGCATTATCATCGTCATCGCCGTCGCGCTCGACCGCTGGCGATTGTCGCGCGCCGTTGCATAAGAGGGTAGATATGATGCCGAAAGCGAGTCTCCGATCACCCATTAACTATCGCGGGCGGTTGCTGAAATCGTTGGTTTGTGTCGCGCTGCTGGCGAGCGCCGGCATGGCGGCGTTCTCGCAACCCGGTGGGCGCGGCCAGCAAGCGAAAGACGAAGTGGCGCAGTCACTGAGCGCGCCGGTCGGCAAGCACTGGGCTTACATCAAACCCGTTCGCCCGCCGATCCCTGCTGTCAAAAATACAGCGTGGCCGCGCAATGCCATCGATTACTTCGTTCTGGCGCGGCTCGAACGCGAAGGCTTGCGGCCTGCGCCGGAAGCCGCAAAAGAGACCTTGATTCGCCGCGCCTATCTCGATCTGACGGGTCTGCCGCCTTCGGTTGAAGCGGTCGAAGCGTTCGTCGCCGACCAGAGCGCCGACGCTTATGAAAAGGTGATTGATCGGTTGTTGGCGTCACCGCATTATGGCGAGCGCTGGGCGCGACCGTGGCTCGATCTGGCGCGCTATGCAGACACTAACGGCTACGAGAAAGACCAGCGGCGCACGATGTGGAAGTATCGCGACTGGGTGATCGATGCGCTCAACCGTGACATGCCGTTCGACCGCTTCACCGTCGAACAGATAGCCGGTGACATGCTGCCCGACGCCACTGAGGCGCAGCGGATCGCCAGCGGATTTCACCGCAACACACTGCTGAATCAAGAAGGCGGCATTGATCCTGAAGAGGCGCGCTGGGAGACTTTGATTGATCGCGTCAACACGACCGCGACCGTCTGGCTCGGCAGCACGCTGGGCTGCGCACAGTGTCACAATCACAAGTATGATCCCTTCACGCAGAAGGACTATTATCGCTTCCTCGCCTTCTTCGACAACAGCGAATATCAGGTCCAGGGCAGCGGCTCGGAGCGCTCGGTCAAAGAGCCTGCGCTGTTGCTGCCAACCGCCGAGCAAGCGGCGCGGCGCGAGCAGTTGTTGAAAGAGATTGCTGCGCTCGAAGCGAAGTTGAAAACACCGACGCCCGAAAGCGAACACGAGCAGACGGACTGGGAGCGCGCCATCGTGAGCGCCGCGAGTGACTGGAAGCCGCTTGAATTGGTCAACGCTTCGTCATCAGCAGGCGCTCAGCTCCACGAGCTTGCCGATCATTCGCTGCTCGCCACGGGCGGCAATCCGGGTAGCGAAACTTACACGATCACCGGCAAGCTCAACCTCACAGGCGTCACCGCCATTCGGCTCGAAGCGCTGCCCGATGCCGGCCTGCCGCGCGGCGGGCCGGGCCGCGACCCTTACGGCATCTTTGCGCTGCACGGCATCGAAGTCGAAGTTTACACGGCAGCTAATCCTGACGCCCGGCAACGCGCCGTGATCAGCGAAGCGTTCGCCGATGATGGCGACGTGCGCGGCCTGCTCAAGGTCCCGGCGAGCGGCTGGACAATTGATGAGACGAATGACGAGACACGGCTGCCGCGCCAGGCAGTCTTCGTCTTCAAATCGCCGCTTGCGGTTGCCGAAGAGACGCGAATCGAAATTCGCCTGCGCCAGGATAATCAGGTGAATCGCCAGTCGCTCGGCCACTTGCGCCTGTCGGTGACGGCGGCCAAACCACCGGAGACGATCACGCGGATCAGCGCGCGGCTGCGCCCGCTATTGCCTATACTGCCTGGGCAGCGCAAAGCCGAGCAGCAATCGGCACTGCGCGATTATTTCATCGGCATCGCGCCATCTTTGAAGGCGACGCGCCAGCAGTTGAGCGAGGCGCAGGCGGCGCTCGGCGCATTGAAGATTGCGAGCGCCGAAGTGATGCGCGAGCGCGCATCGTTCGAGCGCCCGGCGACCGATTTTCATGTTCGCGGCGGCTATCTCAACAAAGGCGAGCGCGTCTATGCCGACGTCCCGGCCTTTCTGCCGCCGCTTGCACCCGACCAGATGCCGAATCGCTTGGGACTGGCGCGCTGGCTTGCAAGCGAAGCCAACCCGCTGGCGGCGCGCGTCGCGGTCAATCGCTTCTGGGAAGCGTTCTTCGGGCGCGGCCTGGTCGAAACCAGCGAAGATTTTGGCAAGCAGGGCCAGGCGCCGACCCACCCGGAACTGCTCGACTGGTTAGCAATGCGCTTTATGCACGGCGGCTGGGGCGAGCGCTGGAGTATGAAGTCGCTGCACCGGCTGATTGTGACTTCGGCCACCTATCGGCAATCGTCGCGGGTGTCGCCCGCGTTGCTTGAGCGCGACCCGTATAACAAGCTGCTGGCGCGCGGCCCACGCTTTCGCATGGAAGCCGAGATGGTGCGCGACGTGATGCTCGCGGCGAGCGGCTTGTTAAGCCGCAAGGTTGGCGGGCCGAGCGTCTTCCCGGTTCAGCCCGAAGGCATCTGGAACATTCCTTACAATGCCGACCGCTGGCTGACGAGCGCGGGCGAAGATCGCTACCGTCGCGGCCTCTACACCTTCATCCGCCGCACCTCGCCTTACCCGATGCTGACGGCGTTCGATGCGCCGAGCCGCGAGCAATGCACCGTGCGCCGCCCGCGCACCAACACGCCATTGCAGGCGTTGACGACGCTAAACGACGACGCCTTCGTCGAGATGGCGCGCGCCCTGGCAAAGCGCATGAACACTGAAGCGGCAGGCGATCTGGCCGTGCGATTGGCTTACGGCTTTCGCCTCTGCACGTCGCGCCGTCCGGCGCCGCGTGAGGTCGAACGGCTCGCCGCACTCTACGAAAAGCAACTGGCGCGCTTCACCGCCGACGCGCAGGCGGCGCGAGCGCTGCTCAAAGACAACGCGACAACACTCGACGATCGGCACGCTGCCGAGATGGCGGCGCTCGCCATCGTCGCGAATGTTTTATTGAACCTCGACGAGACGCTGACGAAAGAGTGATGCAGATGACAGAAAGCGAGCAACTCAAGACCATCACGCGCCGGCATTTTTTCAAGCAGGCGGGATTCGGCATTGGCGCGATGGCGCTGGCCTCGTTGATCGACGACAACCTGTTTGCCGCGCCGGCAGGCAATGGCGATGATCCTTTCGCGCCGCGCCCGCCGCATTTTCCGCCAAAGGCCAGGCGCGTCATCTACCTGTTTATGGCCGGCGCACCATCGCAACTCGACCTCTTCGACCACAAGCCGAAGCTCGCTGAGCTGAGCGGCGAGAAGATTCCCGAATCGTTCATCAAGGGCGAGCGCTTCGCCTTCATCAAAGGCGCGCCGCGCTTGCTTGGCTCTCCATACACCTTCAAGCAGCGCGGCCAGTCGGGGGTTGAGTTGTCTGATCTGCTGCCGCACCTTGGAGGGGTCGCCGACGAGCTGGCCGTCATTCGCTCGCTGCACACGACGCAGTTCAATCACGCGCCGGCGCAGATCTTCATGAACAGTGGCCATCAGATCGTCGGGCGTCCGAGCATGGGCGCGTGGCTGACTTATGGACTCGGCAGCGAGAGCCGCGACCTGCCCGGCTTCGTCGTGCTGCTGTCGGGCGTCAGCAACCCCGACGGCGGCAAGAGCTGTTGGGGCAGCGGCTTTCTGCCGACTTATTATCAGGGCGTCGAGTTCCGCCGTCAGGGCGAGCCTGTGTTGTCGGTCTCGAACCCCGCGGGAATGGATGCGGGCGCGCGGCGCGAGTCGCTCGATGCGCTGAAGGATTTGAATCAATACCACCTCGACGACGTGCGCGACCCGGAGATTGCCACGCGCATCGCGGCTTATGAGATGGCTTTCCGTATGCAATCGAGCGTGCCTGAGCTGACAGACATCAGCAAAGAGCCGGCGGCGATTCACGCACTATACGGCACAGAGCCGGGCAAGGCGTCGTTTGCGAACAACTGTTTGCTGGCGCGGCGGCTGATCGAGCGCGGCGTCCGCTTCGTGCAGTTATACCATCGCGGCTGGGATCATCACGGCACGGGGCAGGGTGACGACCTGCTGACTTCGCTGCCGCGCCTTTGTCGCGAGACCGACCGCGCCGCCGCGGCCTTGATTACCGACTTGAAGCAGCGCGGTTTGTTGGAAGACACCTTGATCGTCTGGGGCGGCGAGTTTGGGCGCACGCCGATGAACGAAGAGCGCGCCGGATCAAAGTTCCTGGGCCGCGATCACCACCCGCGCGCCTTCTCGGCATGGCTTGCGGGCGGCGGCGTCAAGCGCGGCGCGACGGTCGGGCAGACCGACGAGTTCGGCTATAACATCGTCGAAGACCCGGTGGACGTTCACGACCTGCACGCCACGGTGTTGCACCTGATGGGAATCGATCATACAAAACTGACTTACTCGTTTCAGGGGCGCGAATTCCGTCTGACCGATGTGAGCGGCAACGTTGTCGGCAAAGCGCTGGCCTAGAGCGGATTTCAGATGAGCTTAGCAAGAGGAATCGCCACCAAGGCACGAAGACACCAAGACACACAAAAGCGATTGTGAGGCTTTGTGCCTTGGTGCCTTTGTGGCTAAAGCTATTTGCATTTGCAAACGGCTATAGGGTGAATCTATTTCGGAGGATAACTGATGGCATCATCGTTGTTGAATCAACCTCAGCGCGTGTCGCGCCGGGCATTTCTTTCCGGCGTCGGTGCGACAATGGCAGCGGCGGGCGCGGCGCGTGCGTTCCCGGCGATCATCACGACCAAAACAGCGAGTGACGCTCCGGTCATCCTCGGCAGCGGCGCACACCGTTACGAGTGGGTGAAGAATTGGGCGAAGCTGCCCGAAGGCGTTCGCTTCGGCAACACTCACGGCGCGGTGGTGATCGATTCACAGCGGCGCGTCCTGATGAACACCGACAGCGACAACGCCGTGATGATCTTTGATGCCGATGGCCGCTTCATCAAAGGCTGGGGCAAAGAGTGGCGCAACGGCACGCACGGCATGGCGCTGAACCGCGAAGGCAAGACGGAGTACCTCTACCTGACACATTTCAACCGCCACGAGTTTGCCAAGTGTACCCTCGACGGCGAAGTCGTCTGGGTGAAAGGCTACCCGCAAGAGTCAGGCGTTTATCAGAAGGCCGACGAGTTCAAGCCGACCGGCATCGCCTTTGTGCCTGGCGGTGATTTCTATGTGACCGACGGTTATGGCAAGTCTTACGTGCACCAATACAACGCCAAGGGCGAATACATTCGCTCGTGGGGCGGCGAAGGCAACGGCGTCGGGCAGTTGAAACAACCGCACGGCATCTGGGTAGACACGCGCTACCCAAAGACGCGTGTGCTGGTTGCCGACCGCGCCAATCACCGTTTGCAATTCTTTACGCTCGACGGCAAGCCCGATGGGATGGTGACAGAAGACCTGCGCCTGCCGAGCAACTTTCATCAGCGCGGCATGGATATTGTCGTCGCCGATCTACAAGGGCGCGTGACGATTCTCGACAGGCATAACAAAGTGATTACGCATCTTGGAGACAACGAAGACCCGAAGCTGCGCGGCCAGAATCCTGTGCCGGTCGAGCAATGGAAAGACGGCCAGTTCATCTCCCCGCATTGCCCGCGCTGGGATGCGGAAGGAAATCTCTATGTCGCCGAATGGCTGTCGAGCGGGCGCATCACCAAGCTCAAGCGCGTGAAGTAAGGGGCAAGGGAAATGTAACCACCGATGAACACCGATAAACACAGATAAAAAAGCGAGCGTGGAGTTCTTTTCCATCAGTGTTCATCGGTGTTCATCTGTGGTTCCTTCTTATTGCAACAACGGCAAAGCGCGATAGTTCGAGGCGACGAAGAGGCTGCCTTCAGTCGTCCCTTGTGGTGCCTGCCGGCGCAATCGCTCGTACAGTTCATTGCTCGATGAATCGCCCGCCAATCGTTGTTGAAAGGCTTCTGTAACGTTGGCCACTTGCGCTGCCGTCTCATGGACAAATTCGAGGCGGAAGTGGCGAATGCCCGCACACAGCCATTGATCGAGATGACGGCTGGCCTCCTGCGCTTCTGCGCCAAAGACTGTGTTGCGACAGCCGACATCGGCGGTCACCGGGTGCGCCCGGCCATTGACATCGCGCAATGCAACCCGGTGTTTCTCGCACGGCTGGCCACAGTCCTTATAGCTCGTGCCTGCGGAAAGAAAACGGCAGAAGACGCAATGCTCGGTGTAAAACACTGGCAGGTGATGATAAGCCACCGCCTCAATAAGCTGCGGGCCGACCTGACGCGCCAGCTCGGCAATCTGCGCCGCATTCAAGTCATGTGTCGGCGTCAGCCGCGATAATCCCATCCGCAAAAACAGATCAGCCGACAAACCGTTTGCGGCGTTCAAACTGAAATCGCCGATGAGCGGCTGTTGTGCTTGCTCCTGCAATGCGGTGAGCAATCCAGCAGGGCGCACGACGATGGCGCAATCGAGCTTGAGCAGAAAATCGATAATGCGCGCTTCACCCGGCTTCAACACGCGCGGGCTGGCGACACGTGCCGTTAACCCCGCGGCCTGCACACGCTCGACCGCCGGGCGCAGACCATAGAAGTCAAGATAATCGAGCGTGACGCTCGCGGGCCTGAGCCGGATCGCTGCGTCGAGCTGATCAGGCGTACGCACGAGCAGATGCAACTGCGGCGCTTCGGTTTTCGCAGGCCCCGGCTCTTGAATCGCGTTTGCCAGCGCCACGTCAAGCGTGGCGAGGGGATCGTTGATGGTCATTGATCGCGACTGGCCCTGTCGCTCGATCAACATCTCGACGGCGCGGCGGCGCAGATCGTTGAGCAGCGAGCTAGGCGCGAATGGGCGACCTTGCAAGTTAGCTTGCAGATCAACCAGCTTGTATGGCGTGTTGCCGAGCCGCCCAAGTTGCTCGCGCAGCGATTCAACCGTGAGCGCACGATTCTGCGCCGCCGACAGCGGCTCGTCTGATTCGACACGCGCCGTGATGCCGGGACGCTCAGCGAGAATAAATTCAACCGCGAGCGGCTCGCCTTCGTGGGCGGTGACGCGCACCTGCAACGGCTGACGATGTACCGGCGCGGCGGCTTGCGTAAATGGACGAGCTGCTTTGTCGAGATCGGGATCATCCGTGCGCCACACAAGATCGCCCTGGCGGATGCGCGCAAAGTTGATCGCCCCTTTGCCAAACTCAAGCTGCCACTGGCCGCTCGGCGTCCGGGTCAAGCTGTAAAGGCGACCGCCTTCTTCGCGCTCTTCGGGACTGCGCCAACTGGCGGCGTCAAAGACCAGACCGTCGCCAGCCTTGAGCGGCACGGCTTGGCTCGCCGGCTCTGCCATGATGATAACGCCGTTGTTCAAGACCCGAGTCACGCGGCCCATCAGCAGGCCGCGATGGCGCGGCGAGCGCCCGCTGACCACTGTTTGATGATTCGTCCCCGTGATGAAGTAAGGTCCCAGACCGCGCGAGTAGACCTGCTCAAGTTGCAACTCTTCCTTCTGACTGATGCTCAACGGCAGCTCGGCCCATGCCTCGTCTACTGCCCGACGATAAGCCTGTGTGGTCAGGGCTACATAATCTGCATCCTTGTAGCGGCCTTCGATTTTCAAAGCCGAAACGCCGAGCTGGACAATCTCCGGCATCTGGCGCAGCGCGTAAAGGTCGCCGGGCGAGAGCAAGTAACGGGCATCGGCAAGCGGGCGCGGCTGGTCGTCAACCAGCATCTCGTAGGGCAGGCGGCAGGCTTGCGCGCACTGGCCACGGTTGGCGCTGCGCCCGCCCCAGGCTTCTGACGAGAAGCACTGGCCGGAATACGAAACGCACAGCGCGCCATGAACGAACATCTCCAGCTCGCAAGCCGTCGTGGCACGGATGGCGCGAATCTCTTCAAGCGCCAGCTCGCGCGCCAGCACGATACGGCGAATGCCCAATTGTTCGGCCAGTCGCACGCCTTCGGCGCTGGTGATGCTCATCTGCGTGCTGCCGTGGACTTCAAGGTCGGGCGCGATCTGCTGCGCCAGCCGGGCGATGCCAACGTCTTGCACAATGATGGCGTCGGCGTCAGCGTCGGCAATTGCCGCGAGCGTTCGCGCCGCGTCTCGCAATTCGTGATTGAAGACCAGCGTGTTAAAGGTCACGTAGCCTTTGACGCCGCGCCGATGCAACACACGCATCACGTCGGCCAGCTCCGCGAGCGCGAAGCCAACCTTGGCGCGCGCCGAGAAGTGCTTGAGGCCGAAGTAAACGGCATCGGCTCCAGCTTCGATGGCCGCCTGCATCTGCGGCCAGTAGCCGGCAGGGCTCATGACTTCGGGCTTG
Organism: Blastocatellia bacterium; assembly: GCA_045807765.1. GTDB lineage: Bacteria > Acidobacteriota > Blastocatellia > UBA7656 > UBA7656 > DATENM01. The sequence goes on along the minus strand of JBJMGU010000046.1, from coordinate 33,827 downwards.
TGCGGGCGAATCGCTTCCGTCGGACAATCACTCATACAAACAGTTTACCAAACCTGCCATCATCAGAGCAGCATTCAATCGAGAGGATTTTAGGATGGCTGTTAGCCCTGCAAGGGCTTGCGTCAATAGCCGTGGGCAACGCCCACGGAAAGATGTCGGAACGGGGTTCGACCCTGAAAGGGTCGCGGTCTGCGGCCACGGCGACCCTTTCAGGGTCGGGCGGTCTTCCGACGTTGGCCGGTGGCATGCCAGTTAACCGGTGGCGCTGCCACCGGCTGTTGACTTCATCCCCTACGGGGATGTTCTGAAGCACTCATCTATGGCACGACCGGCTCAATGCGGAAGCGGTAACGGTAGGGCCTGGCGGGCAAGCGATACTCAGGATGTTGGAGCGCGCCCCAACTGTTGTCGCCGCCGACGCCCATCTGCCGGTCATCCAGATTCACTGTGATGTCTTCCGCCGCCATAATCTCGCTTGGGTGCTTGCGCCGCTCAAGCTCTTCCATGTGAAACGGCCAGGCGCTCACCGACAGCAGCGGCATGCCCGTAGCTCTCAACCCGAAGCCCTTGCGATTGGTCAGTGTAATCCAGCGCACATCAGTGCGGTTGCCGCTTTCCTGCGGCTCGATGTAGGGGAAGAAGAGGTTTTCGACCTGTTCAGAATAACGCCCGACAGCGGCGGCAGTGTTGCGATCCCCGTAATTCTCCTGCGGCCCGCGCCCAAACCAGGTGACGGTGCGGAACTCGCCCGGCACGCGCATCTGCATGCCGAAGCGCGGCAGGTCGGGCAACTGACCAGCAGGCGTGATCTCCTGCTCAACTTCGATTTCGCCGCTGCCATAAAAGGTGTAGACGTTGCGCACCGTCGAAGAGCCGGCAGGCAGCGTGGCGACGACAGTGACTCTGACCACCTGCGGGCTGACCTGTTCGGCGGTGACCTCTTTAACTGTGCGTTTCGCGGCGGCGTCGCGCCAGATGCCTTGACGTTTAGGCATATCATTGCCGCGGTCATTGTCGGTCGGCGGTCGCCAGAAGTTGGGTGCCAGTGGCGCGGCGATCAATTGCTTGCCCTTCACTTCGTAAGATTCAAGCGCGCCGCTCTGCCTGCCCACGCGCGCTTTGAATTGCGTGCTGGCGATGGTGTAACCGTCAGCTGAATTGCTAATCCTCAACGGCGGCATCGCTAGAACGTCATGGGCTCGCGCCGGGATCGTTTGATAAGGCATCGTCAGTTGATCCCACGCGACGACATGACCTCTAGCCGCCCACGGCGTATCTGCCGCCAGCCGGAATGTCACTTTCAAAAAATACTCCGCGCCTGGGGCAGTCTTCACTTGTTTAGTCGCAAGCTGAATCTCTTGCGACTGGCCGGCAGCGATGTTGAGTGTGGGCAGGCTGCCGCGCTCGATCACCATGCCGTTCTCTTCCAATTCCCACGCGCCGCGAATGTTCGACAGATCATTAAAGAGATACTTGTTGCGTACGCGCAGACGGCCCGTCGCCAGATCAACCGACTCGATCTTGATGTACTGGTAAACCTTCTTGACCTCCGCCAGTCCGGGGTGCGGCGTGCGGTCGGGCAAGACCAAGCCGTTCGTGCAGAAGTTGTCATCGTTCGGGAAATCGCCGAAGTCACCGCCATAGGCCCAAAATTCTTTTCCATTGGCGCCGCGCTTGCGGATGCCCTGATCCACCCAGTCCCAGATGAAGCCGCCGTGCATCTGGCGATGCGATTCGATGACGTCCCAGTATTCTTGAAAGTTGCCTGTGCTGTTGCCCATCGCGTGCGCGTACTCGACAAGGAACATCGGGCGACCGCGTCCGCGCTTCTCCCAATAAGGCTGCATCTCTTTAGGCGGCGTATACATCGGGCAGAGAAAATCACTGTGCCGGCTGTCGCCCGGCTCGTAGCTGATGAGCAGCTCGGGGTGCGAGGTCTTCGCCCAGTTGCGCGCCGCCTCGAAGTTGCGACCGACGCCGGCTTCGTTGCCGAGCGAGAAGATGAAGATCGAAGGGTGATTCTTGTCGCGCTCGATGGTGCGGCGAACACGGTCAACGATTGCTTCGGTGTAATCTTCGCCGGTCGAGATGCGCTGCGCCTCGTTCGCGCCATAGCCGTGCGATTCGATGTTCGCTTCGTCCAGCACATAAAGCCCGTAACGGTCGCAGAGCGCGTACCACTCCACCACGTTCGGGTAGTGGCAGGTGCGCACGGCGTTAATGTTGCTCTGCTTCATCAGCTTGATGTCCTGAATCATGCGCTCGGTGGTGACGACTTGGCCGAGGTCGGGGTCGAACTCGTGGCGGTTGACGCCTTTGATGATCAGCGGGCGACCGTTGAAGAGCAACTGACCGTCCCTGATCTCAGACGAGCGGAAGCCGATGGAGAAGGGAATTGACTCGATCACCTTGCCGCGGTCATCTTTCAAAGTCAGCAGCAAGCGATAAAGGTTCGGCGTTTCCGCCGACCACTTCTTCGGGTTCTTGACCGCCTGCGCGATGTCTAGCGATGCTTCGCCTTGCGCTGAGAGATTGGCTTTCGTCACCACCGGCTCGAAGACGCTGTTCTGTTTGTCGTCGAGCAAGCGGGTCTCGACCGACATCACTCGATTGTCGTTTGTGGCATTCCTTACTTTCAGGTTCAGGTTGAGCGTGGCGTCGCGATATGCCGGGTCGAGCGCCGTCTGCGCGTAAAAATCGCGAATGTAGACCGGCGCGCGCGACACCAGCTCAACGTTGCGGAAGATGCCGCTCATGCGCCAGAAATCCTGATCTTCCAGATAGCTGCCATCGCACCAGCGGTAGACTTCGACGGCAAGCAGGTTTTCGCCCGCGTTCAAGTATCGCGTGACGTTGAACTCCGCAGGCAGCCGCGAATCCTGGCTATAGCCGACCAGCTTGCCATTGACCCAGACATAAAACGCCGAGTTGACGCCATTGAAGACGAGGAAGACTTGTTGGCCCTGCCAGTCCGCCGGGACGGTGAAGGTGCGGCGGTACGAGCCTACAGGATCGTGCTCTTTGTAAGCGGTGTACTGCATGGGCGGTTCGCTGGTCACGCGCGGCGCGTCGCGCTTGAAGGGGTAAGTGATGTTCGTGTAGATGGGCGTGCCGTAGCCTTCCATCTCCCAGTTCGACGGCACGCGAATCTCTTTCCACGAGCTGACATCGTAATCCACTTCATAAAAACGAGACGGCCTTTCCGATGGCTGCTTGACCCAATGAAACTTCCACTGGCCGTTGAGCGAGCGCACGAAGGGCGAAGCCTGCGCGTCGGCGGCGAGCGCCGCGCGTTCGCTCGGATAAGGCACGAGCGTCGCGTGTGGCAGCTCTTTGTTGATGCCAAAGACGCGCGGGTTCTCCCAATCGGGCGGGCTGTCCGTCTGGGCAAACAGCGGTGTTGATGTGAGCGCACAGGCAAGAAGGAAAAGCACGAAGAGGACGAATCGCGTCATGAGCTGGCCCCCAACTTGATGTTTGTGTTGTAAGGGGTAGTTATTGCAATTCGATTGGTGAGTGTCAACCGACAACAAGGAGAGGCGCCCGGCTGATTCGTGACGCTTTGCCTAACCCATCTTGCCTTTGGAGGGAGAGCGCCGTTATGATGCTCGCCAGCCGAATTGCCGAATCTGGCCCGTCTCTCAGGAGGATTATCGATGATGAAATGCAAACCACTGTCGCGCATCCTTGTCGCGTTGTTATTGGTGAGCGGCAATCTCCCGCTCACGGCGACTGCCGCGTGGATGCAGCCGGGGCCACAGGAAGGCGCAAAGGCCGGCGGTGATTCGCCGAATCCCACCGACTTTGCGGCGCGTCTGGCCGCCATCGAAAAGGCAGTCGAAGAGAAACGCCAGGGCGCGAATGTGCCCGGCCTGTCGCTCGCCATCATCAAAGATGATCGGGTGGTTTTCGTCAAAGGTTTCGGCCTGAAAGATGTCGAGCGCAACCAGCCGGTGACTCCCGATACGCTATTCGCCATCGGTTCGGCGACAAAAGCTTTCACGGCGATGGCCGCAGAGATGAGCGCCGATGACGGTAAGCTCGCGCTCGATGACTCGCCGAAAAAATATCTCACTTATTTTAAGCTCAAAGACCCTGACGCTGACGCCAACGTGACGTTGCGCGATCTGCTCTGTCACCGCGTCGGGCTTATGCATCACAACGATGTCGCCTGGGGAGTCGGTACGCTCAACCGCGAAGAGGTCATCCGCGTCGCCGGGCTGGCGAAACCGGTCGCCAAGCTCAGAGAAAAATTTCAATACAACAACATCATGTACAGCGCTGCCGGCGAAGCCGTCGCCAGCGCCAATCATTCGACCTGGGAAGCAGTCATCGCCAGCCGCATCCTCAAGCCGCTCGGCATGAGCAGCACCAACACGTCTATCCAGGAGATGCAGCGCGCGGCGGATTTCTCGAAAGGGTATCGGCGCGACGGGATTGCGCGCCAGGTCAAACAAGTGCCGATGCGCGACCTCAAGCCGATTGCCCCGGCAGGCGCGATCAACTCGAACGCCAGGGACATGGCGCAATGGGTCAGGCTGATGCTGGGCGGCGGCGCCTTTGAAGGCAAGCGCCTGGTATCAGAAAAAGGTTTCGCCGAACTGGTTGCGCCGCAGATGAAGCTTGCCGACAAGGTGGCTTATGGCTTCGGCTGGGTGCTGATGCAATGGCAAGGCCATCCGACCGTGTGGCACAACGGCGGCATTGATGGCTTTCATTCGCTGGTCGAAATGATGCCGGATCAGAAGCTCGGCTTCGTCTTGCTCTCCAACATCGATGACTCGCCTCTCGAAAGTGACTTCCGCCAGATCATCTGGTCGAATCTGGTCGGCAGCCCGCAAAAGCCGGTTTCCGTGACTGCGCCAGTCGCCTCGACCTCCTCTAGCGCGACACTCAAAGAACTGATCGGCAAGTTCGAAGGGCCTGGCGGCACGCCAATCGAGATAGCCGAAAAGGATGGCCATGTCGTTCTCCTCATCCCTGGCCAGCCTGCCTACCCGCTGACCGAGAAAGAAAAAGACGTTCTGGCGATTGCGAATTTCCCTGATACCCACCGCCTGCTGGTTAAGCGCGATGCCACCGGTAAGGTAGCGGGCGTTGTCATCAAACAGCCGGAAGGCGAATTTGAATTCAAGCGCCCGGGCGAGAACGTCGCGCCCTTCGCCGCGCCCATATCGGTCGCCGAACTGATGAGCAAAGTGATTGAGGCAGCCGGCGGCGAAGCCAACCTCCGCCGGCACAGGTCAGTGGTCACGACCGCGACGCTCGACCTGGAACAGCAGGGAGTCACCGGCGAAGCCGTCTTCACCTCGCAAGCGCCGAACTCGGCGGCTCAGCGTCTCACGCTTCAGGCATTGGGCAAGCAGATCGGCTGGGTTTATGAGTTCTTTGATGGAGCCAGCGGCGGCGAACGCACCAGCTTCGGCCCGCCGGAAACCAAAACACCGAAGCAAATCGAAGAGGCGCGAATTGAAGATGACTTCTACCGGTTGCTGAATTGGAAGACGCTTTACAAAGACGTGACCATCAAGCGCATGGACAAGGTCGGCGACGAAGAAGTCTACATCGTCGTGAAGACGCCGGAGAAGGGCAGCCCGCTTACCGAGTATATTTCGACCAAAAGCTTTCTGGTTCTCAGGCGCAACAAGATTCATTCCAGCGCCGCCGGCGAGGCGCAGCCGATTCACGAGGTCTACAGCGATTTCCGCCTGGTGGATGGCTGCCGGTTGCCGTTCAAGACGGTCCAAAGCTTGCCCGACCAGGGAGACATCCTCATTCAGGTGAAGGAGATCAAATTCGATGTGGCGGTGCCGGATGCTGTCTTCCGTGATCCCGCTGCCGCTCGTCGCTGAGCGAAACAACCGCGAACGCCTTCCCGTCATCTATGGCGGTCAGCGCGTGTTCCGTGGCCGATGCGTGAGGCTTGCCATGAACACAATAACTGCCCGCCTGCCACGCGCACTGACCGCCATCAATTGCTGATCGAATTGCTGCTGGTGTTGCTCTACTGGCGCTGTGGGGCTGCCGAGGCGGCAGCCCCACAGCGCTGTCACAAAATGTGGTTGACAGCCCTCTGAGGTCGCAGTACAATCGCGGAACTTAGTTTTTTCATTGTCTAAAGTAACTTAGACCGTGAGGGCTTATGCGAAAGCTGGACTTCGACAGTCTGCATACGGCGAGCAAAGACCGGATGCGCGACATCAATGAAGCGATCGTGTTAAACCTCATCCGCGAACACCAGCCCATCTCTCGCATTCAGATCACCCGCACCACCGGCCTGCGGATCAGCACCGTCACGGTTATCACCCGCCGGCTCATTGAGAAAGGCTTGATCGTCGAGCAGGGTGTCGCGCCGTCGAATGGCGGGCGTAAGCCGCGACTGCTCGGCTTGCGTCCCGAGAAGGTTTGCGTCATCGGCATTGATATCGGCGTGACGCGGACGACGATTGCGCTTGGCGACTTCAACGGCGAGATCATTCATCAGCAATTCATGGCGACGGGCCGCCGCCCGCTGCCATTCATTGAGAAGCTGATTGCGCGCGTCGAGCGGCTCATCGAGTCGCAGAAGGATCAGGTCGAGTTTGAAGGCATCGGCATCAGCGCCACAGGCATCGTTGACTCGGCGGCGGGCCGCGTCGTCTTTTCGCCCAACCTCGGCTGGCGGGATGTTGACCTGCGCGCCATGTTCGAGAAGCGCCTGCGGCTGCCCATCACCGTGGACAACGACGCGCGGGCTTCGGCGCTCGCCGAAATCTGGCACGGACGGGGCCGCGAAGCCGGCTTGATGCATCTGGTCTTCGTCACCGTCAACGAAGGCGTCGGCACCGGCATCGTCGTCAACGGCCAGTTGTTTCGCGGTTCGAGCGAAGGCGCCGGTGAGTTCGGCCATTTGTCGCTCAATCATAATGGGCCGGTCTGCAATTGCGGCAATCGCGGCTGCTGGGAGCTGTACGCCTCGGATCGCGCCACCATCAATCGCTTTCTCGATCTACAGCGCAAGGCCGGGGCCACTGATGGCAAGCGTGATGACGATTACACCATGCGCGATGTCGTGCGGCTGGCGAAAAGCGGCAACCGCCCGGCGCGCTCCAGCTTGCTTGCGACCGCCAAGTATCTGGCGCTCGGCATGGCCAACATCATCAACAGCCTGAACCCCGATATGATTGTTGTCGGCGGCGACCTGGCCGGGGTCTGGCCGTTGCTGGAGCCGGTGATCCTCGACACCTTGAAGCCGAAAGTGTTCGGCAGGAATTTCGCGGCAGTGCGCGTGGAGCCTTCGGCGCTGGAGTTCAACGCCAGCCTGGTCGGCGCTTTCCTGCACGCGCTGTCGCCACGGCTGTCGGTCGGCAAAGTCGCCTGAGGGCGCGCCGTCGGCGGTTTATGTTGGTGTGGTCTCATGTCGTCTTTCTAAACTTTTCCCGCCGGCATGGGTCGGTGCCATTTTCGACCTGTTCCGGCAGTTCGCAACCGCTCTAGAAAAGCGGGTGGAGGCTCAGCATCTCGCGGCAATTTCGCTGTGATGGCTGAACGTGACTCGCTTCAAAAATTGGGAGGCCCAGATGAAAGCACGAAGTACGATTTGGCTGATCCTGCTGACAATCTGGTTGGCCTGTGCCGGTTCCGCTTTCGCGCAAACCGATCGCGGCAACATCACCGGCACGGTCACCGACCCGAGCGGCGCAGTCGTCAGCGGCGCTAAAATCACCGCCACCAACCTGGACACCAACGAGGTGCGCGGAACTACTACCACAGACGAGGGCAACTTCACGCTCACGGAATTGAAGGCCGGGCCGTGGAAGGTCAACGTCGAGGCTCAAGGCTTCAAGACTACAGCTATCGAAAAGGTGCAGGTCGCCGTTCAGGTGACGCGCACCGTTGACATCAAGCTCGAAGCCGGCGCCATCGGCGAAACCGTCAACGTGACGAGCGAGCCGCCGGTCATCCAGGCGGACACGGTCGTGCGCCAGAGCAACGTCACCGAACGGCAGGTGAAAGAGCTGCCGCTGGCGGTCTCTGCCGAATCCGGCGGGCGTACGCCGCTGGCATTTATCTTTTTGGACAGTAATGTCACCGCCGCTTCGGGGACGACGGGCCGCGGCACAGACGCCTCGAACTTTCGCATCAGCGGCGGCCAGGGGCTCGGCACAGAGATTTTGATTGATGGCGCTTCGACGCGCCGCGCCCAGAACGGCACCTTCTTTTCAGAAGTCGCCCCCGGCCCGAACGCCTTTCAAGAGTTCACGGTCTCGACCAGCAGCTACTCGGCAGAGTTCGGCAGCTCGTCAGGCGGCATCGTCAATTTTACGATCAAGAGTGGCGGCAACGAGTTTCATGGCGAAGCCTACGAGCTGTTTCGCAACGAGAACCTGGACGCCAACAGCTTCGTCAACAACTTCTTCGGCAACCCGCGGCCCATAGACAGCCAGCACGATTTCGGCGGCAACATCGGCGGGCCGGTGTGGATTCCGAAGATTTACAATGGCCGCAACCGCACCTTCTTCTTCTTCAACTACGAAGGCTACCGCTTCACGCAGTCAGAGACAGTCAACGTCAGCGTGCCGACGTTGAAGATGCGCGCGGGCGATTTTTCGGAGCTGCTCACAGACCCGGACGTGCTGCGCCAGTTCGGCCACGGCGTGCAGATTTATGACCCGACGCAGCCACCCGGCACACGCGCCGCGATTCCCGGCAACCGCCTCGACCTCTACCGCAATGGCGCGCTGATTGACCCGGTCGGCCTCGGCATCCTCAAGCATTTCCCCGAGCCGACGCGCAGCGGCGTCTATCACAACTACACGGCAGAAAGCAGTGTGCCGACCAACATGAACAACTACATCGGCAAGGTCGATCAGGTGATCAGTGACCGCCAGCGCTTGTCGGTGAGCTTCTCGAAACGCGACCTGGGTTCGATCAAGGGCGGCTTCCCGCGCTTCCCGATTCCGTTCGTGGTTGATGGCGTCTGGGATCAGACCTTCGGGAGCGATTACCTGCGCGCCCAGCATGACTTCACGCTGTCGCCGACCTTGCTCAACCACTTTAACTTCGGCTTCAACCGCGTCGCCGTGCTCAACCGCAACTTCACGGAAGGCTTCAGCCCGAGCGCCGAACTCGGATTTAACCCGAACGCCTCGCAAGACGCGGCCTTCCCGCGCACAGGGTTTCCGGGCTATGGCGACCCGGTGACTTCGGGTGACATCCGCGCCTATCAAGCCTTCGGCTCGACCTTCTTCAGCGACAACCAGACCGACAAGGAGTGGGAGATTTCGGACTTCGTCACCTGGGTGAAGGGCCGCCACACCTTCAAGTTCGGCGGCGACGCGCGCTGGACGCGGTTCCACATTCATCAGTTGATCGATCCGGGAAGCTCGACCAACTACCGCCACGACCAGACGGCTGCCGACCGCGACCCGGAAGGCGGCTGGCCGATTGCCAGCTTGATTACCGGCGCGACCGAGTTCTCGTTCGTCAACTTCCGCTCGATTGATCCGGGCTGGCGTTACTTCTACCCGGCGATGTTCGTCAACGACGACTTCAAGCTGACGCCGCGGCTGACGCTCAACCTCGGCCTGCGCTACGAGATTCCCTATCCGCGCACCGAACAGGAAGACCGTTTCCGCGGCTTCGACCCGAACGTCATCAACCCTGTGGTCAATCGTCCGGGCGCAATTGTCGGTGCCGGCGGGCAAGGCGGTTTGCAGGCCGAGCATAAGGGGCTGGTCGCAACCGACTACTCGAACATCTCGCCGCGCATCGGCATTGCCTACTCGCTGAATCAGAAGACCGTCGTGCGCGCCGGCTTCGGTCTCTACTTCTCGCCGCTGCTGTATGGCTTCAACGGCTCGAACACGATTCTCGAAGGCACGCTCGGCTATTCGACCGGGGCGCTCTACACACCGAACGGTCGTCAAGCAACCGTCTTCCTGCGCAACTATCCGAACAAACCGGCGGTAGACCCGAACGGCCAGTTCATCGGCGCCGACAACATCGATTTCTTCGACCCGAACTTCAAGACGGGCCGCACGGCGCAGTGGAGCGTAGACATTCAGCGCGAGCTGCCGTTCAAGTTTGCCGTCTCGGTCGGCTACATCGGCCACAAGGGCGACCGCTTGAAATCGAACTTCGCGCGCCTGAATGCCGTGCCGCTCGATGCGCTGAAGCTCGGCTTCCCGCTGCTCAACAAGCCGCTCGGCGATGTGACGGGCGCCGAACGGCAGTACGCCGCCAGCGTCGGCGTGCCCCTGCCGTCGAGCCCGAATGCCGTCTTTGCCGGCTTCAACGGCAGCGTCGCGCAATCGCTAAAGCCGTTCCCGCAGTATGGGCGCATCAACAACCTGCTCGAAAGCAAAGGCGAGAGCTGGTACAACGCTTTGCAGATCAAGCTGGATCGGCGCTTTTCGAGCGGCATCCAGTTCGGCCTCTCTTACACGTGGTCGAAGCTGCTGACGAACGCCGCCGAAGACCTCTTCGGCTCGTCGCCGATTGGCGGTGTCTTGCAGAACCCGTTCGACATCGAGTCGTTGAAGACGGTGTCGCCGAACAACCCGGCGCACGTTGTCGTCTTCAACTACATCATCGAGCTGCCGTTCGGCAAAGGCAAACGCTACTTGAACGAAGGCGGCGTGGTTGATCGGCTGGTTGGCGGCTGGCAGATCGGCGGCATTCACCGCTATCAGTCGGGCTTGCCGCTGGTCGTCTTCACGACAGGCAATCGCAACTTTCTCGATCTCGTCGGCTATGAAGGCAACCTGCGTTTGAACCTGACGGGCTCGTCGTTGTTGAGCCCGCCGTTGACGAGCAATCTCGGCGTGCGCTATCAGGTGCTGAACCCGCTGGCATTCAGCGCGCCGCCGAATTATCAAGCACCGCCGACGAACAACGTCAGCGACCCGGCCTACCGCGCCTACTACGCCAACCCGCAGGCGTTCTTCGGGACGGCTTCGCCGGTGATTGACGATGCGCATGTGCTGCCGTTCAAGAGCGAGAACTTCAACGTCCTAAAGAAGACGCGCATCACCGAGACCAAATCGTTCGAGCTGGGCGCGGAGTTCTTCAACCTCTTCAACCGGCATCGCTACTTCCAACCGAGCGGCGATTTCAACAACGCCTTCCAGTTCGGCGTCTCGGACGTTGTCGGCGACAACAACGTCTACGGGCCGCGCACCATTCAACTGCGATTCAGGTTCCTGTTCTAGCCTGAATTGAACCGGGGTGGGCGGCGCAGCGGGCTCATCGAGCTTTGCCGCGCCGCCCATTCTGTCTTAACATCTTGATTGACCCACACGACGCACTTATGACACGCCGGCTGTACAATTCAATTTGCCTGATGCGCGCCAGTGTGATTTTGCTCACCTTGTGCCTGTGCCCCGCGGCTTTTTCATTCCCTCAGAATCGAGCGTCAGCGAATCACATTGTCACTCGCAATGACAGCGCGACGGCACGCGTCGCCGAAGGCGTCGCGGCGCTCGAACGCGGCGATGTGGAGGCAGCGAAAGCGGCGTTCACCGCCGCGCTGACACTCAACCCAAAAGAGCCGACCGCACATGCGTATCTCGGCATCCTCGCCGACCGCGACGGCGACCTGAAGGAAGCCGAGAAGCATTTCGCCGCCGCCGTCGCAGCGGATTCGCAATCGCCGGCAGCGCATAACAACTATGGCACGATTCTTCTGAAGACGGGCCGCGCCGAGCAGGCCGCCGCCGAATTTGAATTGTCCCTGAAGCTGAACGCGCAGCAGCCGAGCGCGCTTGCGAACCTCGCGCAGATTCGCTTTGCGCGCGGCACGCCCGAAAGCTTGCATCAGGCGCGTGAGCTGTTTTCCCGCGTCCAGGCGCTTGCGCCCGATGCCGAAGTCGCCCGCGCCCTGGTGGTTGTCGCTCTGCGACTCAATGATAAGCCGGCAGCCGGCGCGAGCTACCGCGATTATGCGGCACGACTCGGACAGGCGCCGGTTAGTGTAACGGCAGCGGCGGCGCGCAGCGAGCTGGGCAGCGCGCTATTGCAGGCCGGCCTGTTCGATGAGGCCGCTGCGGAACTGAGCGCCGCGGTGACGAGCGAGCCGGCCAATGTCCAGATGATTCTGCAACTGGCGCGCGCGCATCTGGCCCGCAAAGACGTTCCGGCGGCGGGCCGCACACTCGAAGGGGCGGTGGCCCACGGTCTGCAAGCGGCGGAGATTTACGCAGCGCTCGCCGAAGTCTACGAAGCGAGCGGCCACGTCGAAAATGCTATCCCGGCCATGCGGCTGGCCATCGAGCGCGACCCAAAGAACGAAGGTTACCGCTTTCGCTACGCGATGCTGTTGACTGATACCAAAGTCCCGGCGGCGGCCATCATTCGCTTGCAGGAAGCCTTGAAGATATTTCCCGACTCGGTGAAGTTATGGTTTGCGCTTGGCGTCGCGCAGTCGGCGAGCAACCAGACTGCCGAGGCGATGCAGGCGCTTGAGCATGCGCTCAAGCTCGATCCTCGATGCGCGCCGGCGCTCGCCTATCTCGGCGTCACACTGGCGACGCAGGGCAGCTACACTGAAGCCGTCGATTACTATGAGAAGTCGCTGGCGATTAACGACCGCACTGCCGTCGTGCATTACCTGGCCGCCGACGCCATCTTGAATCAGACGGCGGCGGACACGGCCAGAGCCGAGGCGCATTTGACGCGGGCGCTTGAGCTTGACCCGGCGTTGTCGGCGGCACGGCTGGCGCGGGCCAAAATTTATATGCGCAGCAATCGCTTTGCGGAAGCGGCGACAGAGCTTGAGCAGGTAGTCGCCGCCGAGCCATTGCTTGCCGCCGCGCATTATCAACTCGGTCGCGCTTACACGCGCCTGAAGCGCAAGCCGGAAGCCGACGCCGAGCTTGAGAAGTTCAAAGCGTTGAGCGATTCGGAAAAAGAGCAGGCACAGAACCAGCAGCGTGACATCATCCGCCGCCTCGCCAACGTGCGCTTTTAAATCAATGATGAATGAGGAATGATGAATGATGAACTGCCGGATGCGTTCTTTAATTCATCATTTATCATTTCTCGTTCATCATTTCTGCCAGAGGGGCATCATGTCGAAACTTCTTACACTCATTCTCTCAATGCTGCTCATCTGCCTGTCATTCGCCGCCGCACTTGCCCAGCAGCCGCAGGCGATGGCGGCGGACGAGTGGAGCGATAGTTTTAATGGCGAGGCGCTCGATCCGGCGAAGTGGGAGCGCTTCAGCTTTGAAGGCGGCAACGGCGGCAAGCTCAAAGTCGAAAGCGGCGAGCTGCGCATGCGCGGCATGAGCGGCTCGCGCGCCGGCGTGCGCAGCAAGACGACATGGACGAGTGACCGCTTCATCTTTGAAGCGACGCTTGCCAAAGTCCAGGCGGCGCTGCCCGAACCGGGCCAGCCCGGCGCGCCCATCGGTAACGCCATGCTCTGCGTCTTGTTTGACGGTTCGGGCCGCAACCGCATCGAGTGGATTCTGTCGAGCGAAGGCACCTTCGAGGCATGGTCGATTGTTGATGGCCGCGGCGAACGGCTCGACAGTCATAATCTGGCGACCAAAGAAAAGAAGCCGACGCTGGCCATCGTCCGTCGCGGCGATGAATTCCTCTTTGTGCTGAACGGTCAGATCGGCTTGACGAAGACGATCAAGAACCTGCCGCGCGCGTTCACGGTGATGCTATACGGTTACGGCTCGTCGGAAAACGATTGGGATTCGGTGCGCGTCGTGACGCCAAAGCAAGGGTAGCGGATCAACTATCGCGCTTCTGAGAAGAGGGCGGAGATGCGTGAGATCATGATGACAAAACGGCAGAAGATCATGCTCAACGCCGCGGGCAAAGCGGTCTGGCTGGCGGCGACTCTGTTATTGCTCGTCGTGGTCGGTGGCGCGCAGACGAAGCTGGAGCGCGATTGGCAATTCCTCGCCGATAAGGCAGGCACACTCAAAATCAGCGATCTTGCCGGTGCGCAGGGCTGGCGCAACGCGCGTGTCGGGCTGTCGTGGAATGCGCAATTCGATGACCTGCGCGATTACATGGGCGTTGCATGGTATCGCACGCATCTCGACGTGCCGCCGCTTGAAAAAGGCAAGCGCGCTCTGCTGCGCTTCGGCGCGGTTGATTATCTGAGCGAGGTCTTCGTCAACGGCAAGTCTGTCGGCACGCACGAAGGCGGCTACACGCCATTCACGATTGATGTAACGGACGCGTTAAAGCTGGGCGTGAATGATCTGGTGGTGCGCGTCATCGATCCGCCGATGGACGAGAAAGAGAATCGCGGGCGTTTTCCTGAGATGATGTACAACGAGATTCCGCATGGCAAGCAGAACTGGTACGTGCAGACCGGCGGCATCTGGCAAGCAGTGTGGCTCGACATCAAGCCGGAGGTTTACATCAAGAATGCGCACGTCGCGACAAGGCCCGACGGCGCGGTCGAAGTGCTCGTAAGCACTCGCGGCTCGGTTAACCCGCCGCCGATGATGCGGCGTCACACTTCATCGTTTATGCCTGCCGCCGGGCAAAATGCCAATGAGGTGCACGCCACGGTGATTGATCCCACTGGCAAGACGACGACGCTACAAGTCGGTGGCGGCGGCGAAGGGTATTTGAAGCTGCGAGGCCGCGTCAGCAACCCGCAGTTGTGGAGCCTCGATCATCCGAATCTCTACACGCTCGACATTCGCATGCCCGACGATCACTTCACCGACCGCTTCGGCTTTCGCACCTTTGAAGCGCGCGACGGCAAGCTCTACCTCAACGGCGAGCCGTTCTACATGATCGCCGCGCTTGATCAAGACTTTTATCCCGAAGGCATCTACACGCCGCCGTCGGAAGCCTTCGTGCGCGACATGATGCTTAAGGCCCGGCGGCTCGGCTTGAACCTGCTGCGCTGTCACATCAAAGTTCCTGACCCGATTTATCTGAAAGTCGCCGATGAAGTCGGCATGCTCGTCTGGTACGAAATCCCTTCGTGGGCGGACTTCAATCACTACACGCCACAGTCGGCAGAGCGTGGCGAACGGACGTTTGCCGAAATGGTCGAGCGCGATTGGAATCATCCTTCAATCGTCATTCAAAGCGTCATCAACGAATCTTGGGGCGCCGACTTGAAACAGGAGAATCAGCGGCGCTGGCTGCGCGCCGCTTACGAGCGCGCCAAGCAAATGACCGCGCCGCTCGGACGCTTGATCGTTGACAACAGCGCCTGCTGCGATAACTTTCACATCAAGAGCGACCTCGATGATTTTCATCAGTACTATTCGATTCCCGACAACTATGACCGCTGGGACAAGTGGGTGGCGGATTTCGCCTCGCGTCCGAAGTGGTCGTTCAGCCAGCACAATGATGCCGAGCGCACAGGGCGCGAGCCGCTGATCGTTTCCGAGTTCGGCAACTGGGGCTTGCCGCGTTTGCCGAAACAATTGCCGTGGTGGTTCCCGCGCGATTTCGGCGGGCGCGCCGTCACCAGGCCCGCCGGCCTCTTCGAGCGCTTCACTGAATTCAAGTTCGACCGCCTCTACCGCGACTTCAATGCGCTCGCCGAAGAGAGTCAGTGGCACCAGTTCATCTCGCTCAAGCACGAGATCGAAGAGATGCGCCGTTACAGTGCAATTCAAGGCTACGTCATCACCGAATTCACCGACATCAACTGGGAGGTGAACGGCTTGATGGATATGTGGCGCAACCCGAAAGCCTATGCCGCAGAGCTGGCGAAGATTCAACAGCCCGACGTGATTCTGGCGCGCTTTGCCAAGCGTAACTATGTCAGTGGCGAGCGCATCGAGTCCGAGACGCTGCTGTCGCATTACAGTGGCAAAGACCTGAGCGGCGCGCATGTGCAATGGCGCAGCGAATCGGGGATGAAAGGACAGTTCGACATCAGCCGTCCGGTTGAGCGCGCCGGCGTTACGGCGCTGCAAGCCATCACGCTGCCGAGCCCGGCAACGAGTCGCCCGCGCCGCGAGCGCCTCACCATCGAAGTGCGCGGGCGCGACGGCGCGATGATCGCCGAAAACAGCTATGACCTTTTTATCTACCCCAAAGCCATGCCGGCGAAGAAAGCGGCGGTGATCTTCTATGACCCGACAGGCAGCCAGCCCGCGTTGCATCGCGCGCTGACTGCCGCCGGCTATCCGTTCGTCAGCGACGCGAGCGCCAATAAACAGGCGGTGATGGTGGCGACGAAACTCGATGACACGGTGAGAAAACATTTTGAATCGGGAGGCCGAGCGATCATCCTGGCCGGCGCGAAAGACGCCTTGCCGGCAAATGCTTCGTTGAAGGTGACGCCGCGCGCCGGCTCTGACCTTGACGGCAACTGGGTGACAAATTTCAACTGGGTCAACCCGAACGCCGCGCCCTTCAACGACCTTGCTTTCTCAAAGATTCTCGGCTTTGAGGCGACCGCGACGATTCCGCAGTTCATCATTCAAGGCGTCGGCGGCGCGGATTACGGCGATGTGCTGTCGGGCATCTTTTACGGCTGGCTGAATAACAACGCGGCGCTCGCCGTGCAGGCGCAAATGGGCAAGGGCCTTGCCTTCGTGACCACTTATCGCTTCAACGAATATGGCAGCGACCCGTACGCGACGCACTTGCTTGACGCGATCATCCGCTATACGAGCGGGCCGCGGTTTGCGCCAAAGCTGCGGCTGCAATAGATAATGTGCGGAGCATTATTGAAGTGAGTGCCGTAGGCACGCAATGTTTATAGAACAATTGTCCATTCATTCGCCCAAGCTCCGTAGGAGCGCAATGTCAACATTTCGCCCCTCCGGGGCTTGGATTCTATTATGCGCTCCAATCTATAAACATTGCGCTTCTACGGAGCTTGTAGCTTCAAAGCGCGCGACGAGAAGACAGGAAATGCGAACACCTTCAATCAACCGGTCACAGGCGCGACCGCGCCCTCCGCGTCACCTCATCCGCTTCATTGCGCAATGCTTGTTGCTCTGCATGTGGATGGCTCCGCAAGCGGTGCCGGCGCAGACCAAACCACCGCTCACGGCGACCCTTTCGATCAACGCCGCGAAAGTCGAAGGACCGATCAGCCCAGCACTCTACGGCCAGTTCATGGAGTTCATGTTCCAGGGCGTCAAAGAGGGAGTCACTGCCGAGTTGATTCGCAACCGCAGCTTTGAAGAGCCGGCGAATGCCATCGGCCTATCGCGTTACTGGGAGCGCTATCCCGACGACCGCGACGACGATTACGCCCTCAATTTTCAGTGGGACAGCGCCAATGCCTATCCGGTCAAAGCGAGTGCGGCGGGCGAGGCGGCGGAACACTCGCTGCGCGTGGATGTGGATCGCGGCGTCATCGAGTCGCACGGCGTCTTTCAGAGCCGCATCCCTGTGCGCGAAGGCATCGTCTATAACGGCTATGTGTGGATCAAAGCCGAGGCGTTCGACGGCAGCATCACGGCGGCGCTCGAATCCGATGTGCTGGGCGGCGAGCGCTACGCGGCGGCAGAGATCGCTACCGTTGCGGGCGACTGGCGACGCTATGACTTCACGCTCAAACCGACGAAGAGCGACGGGCTTGCGCGGCTGGCGATTCTCATCAACGGCAAAGGCCGCCTGTGGCTCGATCAAGTGTCGCTCGTGCCCGGCGATGCGGTCGACGTCGTGCGCGCCGATGTCCTGGCAAAGGTCAAAGCGCTGCGCCCTGCTTTTGTGCGCTGGCCCGGAGGTAATGTTGCGCAGGATTATCACTGGCAGTGGGGCATCGGGCCGCGCGACGAGCGCAAGACGTGGATCAATCTGTCGTGGAAGAACGAGCCGGAGCCGAGCGACTTTGGCACAGACGAATTCATTCAGTTCTGTCGCAATATCAATGCCGAGCCTTCGATCACGGTCAACGTCGAAGGCAACACGGCTACCGTCGAAGAGGCCGCGGCGTGGGTCGAATACTGCAACGGCCCGGCGACTTCGAAATATGGCGCGATGCGCGCTCGCAACGGCCATCAGCAGCCTTACGGCGTCAAGCTCTGGGAGGTCGGCAACGAAATCTGGGGAAGCTGGGTGCGCGGACATTTGAACGCCAAGACCTACGGCAAGAACTTCAATCGCTATGCTGCGGCCATGCGCGCCGTTGACCCGACGATCAAGCTGATTGCCGTCGGCGACAACGACATGAAATGGAATCGCACGGTCTTGAAGCTCGCCGGCCAGGGTATCGATTACCTAGCGATTCATCATTATTATGGCCGAAACGAGATGGCCGGCGACGCGCTCAATCTGATGGCGCGCCCGCTTTTTTATGAGCGATTCTATGCGCAGGTTGCCGACCTGATCCGCGGGCTTGCGCCGGGTCGAGACATACGGCTGGCCATCAACGAGTGGGGGCTCGATCTGGTCGAGCGCCAGCAGTATTCGATGCTCTCGGCGCTCTACGGGGCGCGATTGATGAACGTCTTCGAGCGCACAAATGGATTGGTAGCGATGAGCGCCGTGTCCGATTTGGTCAACGGCTGGCCGGGCGGAATCATACAGGCAAGCCGCCACGCGGTCTTCGTATCGCCGGTCTATCACGCCAACGCGCTCTACGCCAATCAGCTCGGCGGCGAGCGTTTGCGCGCGACGATTGACGGCCCGCTGTTTGACAGCAGCCGCGAAGGCAAAGGCGTGCCTTACCTTGATGCCGTTGTCAGCCGCACGGCGAACGCTCGGCAGATCATCATCAAAGCGGTGAACACACATCAGACGAAACCGATCAGCATGAAGATCAACCTGACCGGCGCACAGGCGAGCGGCAGCGCTGAAGTCTGGACGCTTGCGGCGGACTCGCTCAGCGATGCGAACAGCCTTTCGACGCCCGATGCCATAAGTGTCAAGCGTTCGATGGTTCAAGCCGCGCAGGGCTTCGACGTGCTGTTGCCTGAGCATTCGGTCACGGTCATCACCCTGACGCTTGCGCAATGAATTGACTGCGTAAAGACGAATGAAGTAGCGCAAGCAAACCGCTTGCGCTACATGGGACGAGCAATTTAGAAATGAAAAACCAGCGATCCTCCTTCAGAACCGGCAGCCGTGCGATTAGCCTGCTGATCGCCATCTTGGCGACGTTTTGCGCGGCGACTGCTATGGCGCAGTCGCGCGCCACCTACACCAACCCGGTGATGGCCGGCGATTATCCTGACCCTTCGATCATTCGCGTCGGCAATGATTATTGGGCGACGGCAACGACTTCGCAGTGGGCACCGCTGTTTCCCATCCTGCATTCACGCGATCTGGTCAACTGGCAGATGGTCGGCGCGGCCATGCCGAAGCGGCCTGACTGGTCGGACGGCAATTACTGGGCGCCGGAGATTTCGTTCTATCGTGGCCGATATTACATTTACTACACCGGTCACAAACAGGGCGGCTCGCTCTGTGTCGCGGTGATGACCGCGACGAACCCACGCGGGCCTTACACCGATCACGGCCCGCTCATCTGCCAGGAGGCCGGCTCGATTGACGCGATGGCCATCACCGACGAGAACGGCGCGCGCTTCCTGGTCTGGAAAGAAGATGGCAACAGCCGCAATCAGCCGACGCCCATCTGGGCACAGCGGCTTTCAGGCGATGGCACACGGCTCGTCGGCGAGCGCAAAGAGTTGATTCGCAACACGGCGGCATGGGAGAGCAATCTGGTTGAAGGGCCGTTCATCCTGCGACGTGAGGGCTCTTTCTATCTTTTCTATTCCGGCAATGCCTGTTGCGGTCGCGGCTGCAATTACGCGCTCGGCGTGGCGCGGTCGCGCCGGCTGCTGGGGCCGTGGGAGAAGAACCCGGCGAATCCGATTCTCCAAGGCAACGACCATTGGAAATGCCCCGGCCACGGCAGCATCGTCAGCGATGCGCGAGGCCGCGACTTCTTGATGTATCACGCCTATCACCCGAAAGATTCTGTTTACGCCGGACGCCAGGCACTGCTCGACGAAGTGCAGTGGGGAAGCGACGGCTGGCCGACGATCAACGATGGCAAGGGGCCGAGCGCCCGCGCCGCTTCGCCTTTCGGCAGCCCTGAGCGCAATGCAGAGTACGCCGTCGGTGATGAGTTCACCGCGCCGCGCCTGCAACCCGGCTGGCAGTGGCCACAGAACAACGAGCCGCTGAAGCGCGTGCAAGCCGGACGGCTCGTCCTCGCGCCGACTGCGGCGCACGCCGAAGACATGCTCGGCGCGGTCGTGGCGCGGACGACGACCAGCGGCAATTACGAGGCGACGACGGCCATTGATGTGAGCGGGTTGAAGCCTGGAGTGATGGCCGGGCTTGCGGCTTACGGCGATGAAGAGAACGCGCTCGGCATCGCCTTAGGCGACGGCAAAGTGATCGTGTGGCGGCGCGAGAAGGGAAAGCAGCAGAGGCTTGCGACAAGGGACGCGCCGCGCGGGCCGCTCATTTATTTGCGGATGACAGCGAGAGGCGGCGACCATTTCCACTTCGCCGTGGGCCGTGACGTGAATAGCTGGACGGAAGTCGGCGAACAGTTGAATGGCGAGTACCTGCCGCCGTGGGACAGGGCCGTGCGTGTGGCGCTGACGGCTGGCGGCGCAAGCGGCGCGGCTGCTAAATTCGACTGGTTCCGCATCGTGCCGCCGCGTACGGTAAGCGGCAGCCGCTGATATGTCTTACAAACGGACCTTTATTTCACCGCGCTTCACTGACGAAGCCAAAGGAGACAGAACCATCATGACACGGACCTTGAGCCTATGCATGGCCGTGACCCTGGCCGTCGCCGCGCTGGTGGCGGGCGCTCACGCCAAGGAGAGCAAGCAAAAGATGAAGACGGAAAAACAAGCATTCGGCAAACTGCCCGACGGCACGGCGGTTGACCTCTACACGCTGACGAACGCCAACGGCATCGAAATGAAAGTGATGACCTATGGCGGCATCGTCATCTCGTTGAAGACGCCCGACCGCAAAGGCCAGCTCGGTGACATCGTGCTCGGTTACGATACCCTGCAAGGCTATCTCGACCAGTCGCCATACTTCGGCGCACTGATCGGGCGCTATGGCAACCGCATTGGCAATGCGCACTTCACGCTCAACGGCAAAACCTATCAACTGGCGAAGAATAACGGCGAGAATACCCTGCACGGCGGCATCAAGGGATTTGATAAAGTGGTCTGGGCGGCGCGGCCCTTGAAGGTTAAAGACGGCGCGGCGCTCGAATTGACCTACACCAGCAAGGACGGCGAAGAAGGCTTTCCCGGCACGCTCTCTGTGCGCGTCGTCTACACGCTCAACAACAGCAACGAGTGGCGGATCGATTACAACGCCACGACCGACAAAGACACCGTCGTCAACCTGACGCAGCACTCTTACTTCAACCTCGCGGCGGGCAGCGCGGCCAATAATCTTGGGCACGAGGTCTATCTCAACGCCGACCGCTTTACGCCCGTGGATCAGGGCTTGATTCCGACCGGCGAGCTGCTCGCCGTCAAAGGCACGCCGATGGACTTCACTCGCCCGATGACCATCGGCGCGCGCATCGATGCCGATTACGAGCAGTTGAAGTTCGCCGGCGGATACGATCACAACTGGGTGCTGAACAAAGCGGGCCGGGGGCTACAGCTTGCGGCGCGTGTGCATGAGCCGACGAGCGGGCGCGTGCTGGAAGTCTCGACCACCGAGCCGGGCATACAGTTCTATGCCGGCAATTTCTTGGACGGCACGATCACCGGCAAAGGCGGCAAGGTCTACGTCCGCCGTTATGGCTTCTGCCTGGAGACGCAGCACTTCCCCGATTCGCCGAACAAGCCGAGCTTCCCGACGACCGTGCTCAAGCCCGGACAGCGCTACGCCACGACGACCGTGTATAGGTTCTCGGCGAAGTAGCCATCTCCTCTTCGTGCCGATCACGGCTTGAAAATGCAATGAGCCTTCGTCACAAAGGCACAAAGATACGAAGAATCATAAGCTGCTTTGTGATTCTTCGTATCTTTGTGCCTTATTCGTTTGCCGCCGGCCTTGATGCGTCAGCCTTCATTCGCATCAACCAGATTGGCTACGGCGTGACGGATGCAAAGATCGCGGTGGCGATGGCTGCCGCGCCGCTCACAGAGACATTCACTGTCGTAGATGCCGCCACGCATCAGGTGGCGTTCAAGGGAACGAGCCGACCGCTCGCGGGCCGATGGGGAGCGTTCAATCATTTTGTCGAGCTGGATTTCTCGGCGTTGAGCAGGCCGGGCCGTTACTTCTTGCAAGTCGGCGCGGCGCAATCGCCGACCTTCAGCATCGCCGCAGACCTGTACGCCGAACTGCCCGATCAGTTGTTAGAGTTCATGCGCCAGCAGCGTTGCGGCTATAACCCCTGGCTCGATACCGTCTGTCACCCCTTTGATGGCCGCACGGCGTTTGGCCCTTTGCCCGCCGGCACCTATCTCAACGCCAGCGGCGGCTGGCATGACGCTGGCGATATGCTCAAGTACTTGCTCACGGCAAGCAACGCCACGGCGCAGATGCTGCTGGCTTATCGCCTACAGCAAGAGTCGCGGCCCGGCAAAAGTAAAAGACGCGCGCCGCACTTCGATGACCGCTTCAATGAGCGCGGGCAGGCGGGCGCGAACGGCATCCCCGACATTTTGGACGAAGCGCGCTGGGGGCTCGACTGGATGCTCAAGCTGCACCCGGCGAGCGATCAGCTTTACCACCAGGTTGCAGACGACCGCGACCACATCGGTTGGCGATTGCCGCAAGCCGAAACGGCCAATTATGGCTGGGGGCCGGGAAGCTATCGCGTCGTCTATTTCGCGGACGGCAAGCCGCAGGGACTGGCGAAGTACCAGAGCGAATCCACAGGCATCGCCAATCTCGCGGGTCGCTACGCGGCAGCGATGGCATTGGGGTATCAAATCTGGCGCAACGACGCGCGCCTGAGCCCTTACGCCAGCCGCTTGCGGCGCGCCGGCATCGAAGTCTATGGGCTCGGCAAAGCTCGCGAAGGCGTGCAGCAAGGCAACTCTTATCTGGCGCCTTATCGCTACGAAGAGACCACATGGGCCGACGACATGGAATGGGGCGCCGCGGAAATGTATCGCGCCACAGGCGACCGGCAATACCTGAGCGATGCAAAGCGTTATGCCGATCTCGCGGCTGCCGAATCCTGGATGGGACAGGAGCAGACCCGGCACTATCAGTATTATCCGTTCATGAACATCGGCCATTTCCGGCTCTACGAGCTGGCCGATGGTCCGCTGCGCAAGCGGCTGGCCGGTTATTACCGTGAAGGCATCGCGCGCTGCGCCGGCACCGCTCGGAAGAATCCTTATCAAATTGGCGTGCCATTCATCTGGTGCTCGAATAATCTGACGGTCGCGCTTGCCACTCAGTGTCTGCTCTATGAGCGAATGACCGGCGACGCGCACAGCCGTGTCTTTGCGAGCAAGCAGCGCGACTGGTTGCTGGGCCGCAACCCCTGGGGGATTTCGATGTTCACGGAAATTCCTGCCGGCGGCGTCTACCCGAAAGATGTTCACCTGATACCGACTTCATTGTTGAAACGCTCTGTGCGTGGCGGACTGGTAGACGGGCCGGTCTATCGTAGAATCTTCCAGAGCCTGCGCGGCGTCAGCATCACCGAGCCTGACCCCTTCGCGCCATTCCAAGACGAGCAGGCGGTCTATCACGACGACATGAAGGATTATTCGACCAACGAGCCGACGATGGACGGCACGGCCTCGGCCATCTTGCTATGGGCATTGTGGGCATCGGTTTGACGTTCAGCCTGCCGCCGGAGAGTGAAGGAGGAGAAAGCAGAAATGATCGGTCGAAAGCGATGGCTCTATGCCGTGGCCTTCCTTTGTCTCATCTTATGTCCGGTCAGCGACTCGGCGCAGACCAGCAAAGCGAAGATCATCCTCGACACAGATATCGGCGATGACATTGACGACGCCTGGGCGATGGGCTTTGTCATCTCGTACACGGGCTTTGCGCCGCTCGGCATCACGCTCACGCATGGCAATACGCCGGCGCGGGCACGGATTGCCTGCAAGCTGTTGCACGTCACGCACCGCGATGACATCCCGGTCTTCGTCGGACGACAGACGAACGATAAGGTCTTCCCGCAATATTCATGGGCCGAAGACTTCACTGCCAAGCGACCGGAGAAGAAATCTGCCGCCGACTTCATTGTCGAAACCGTCAAACGTTATCCCGGCGAGGTGACGCTGCTGGCCGTCGGCCCTTTGCAGAATATCGCCGACGCTTTGCGCAAAGAGCCGAACCTGGGCCGCTACGTCAAGCGCGTCGTCCTGATGAGCGGCTGTGTCTATGGCACCTCGTACAGTCCCGGCAAGCCCATCCGCGAATGGAATGTTTATCAAGCGACTGCCGACGCGCAACTGGTCTATGGCGCGGGCCTGCCGCTGACGATTGTGCCGCTCGATTCAACGACGCATGTCCAGTTGAGCGACGCCGAGCGCCAACGCATCGCGGACGATCATTCGCCGCTCACCTACGCGCTCGAATGTTTGTACCGCCTCTGGCTCAGCGGCCCGCAGCAGCGCATGACGCTGCACGATCAGCTTGCCATCGCCGAGGCTGCCAGTCCTACTACTTTCTTCGGCAAGCAAGAGAGCCTGCCGCTCGTCGTTGACGATGAGGGCTACACCCGCATAGACCGCGAGCGCGGCAAGCCGGTCACGGTTTGCCTGGAGCCAAAGCGCGACGCGTTTATGAAGTATTATCTGGACGAGCTGACCGGCAAGCGGCTGGGACAGTAGACGCAGGATGAAGTGATGAGCGCGGTGGTCTGTCGGTCGCTGCTGCTGTTATGATTCTAGTAAGGACGACGAGTGTGCGACCTTTCCGGGCGTATTGTGGGCTGCCAAAAATCATCTACCGAGTAAGGAATCATGAGACTCTGTTACGATTGCGGCTCGCCGTTCCCGGCCTCAAGTGATCAGTGCCCGCGCTGCGGCCCGAAGAAGGATGAGCCTGCCGACCCGCTCGTTGGCGCCATCTTCACCGATAAGTACGAGATTGAAGCGAAGCTCGGAGCCGGCGGTATGTGCGATGTCTATCGCGCCCGCCACATCCGCATCGGCAAAGCCGTCGCCATCAAAATCCTGCGCCCGGAGTTTGCCACCGACCCGAAAATCGCCGAGCGCTTCGAGGGCGAGGCGCGCGCCGCCAGCCTGGTGCGTCACCCGAATGCCATCAACATCATGGATTACGGCGTCGCCGGCACTACGCCTTTCCTGGTCATGGAACTGGTCGAAGGCGCGACCGTGCGCGAGCTGTTGAAGCGTCACGGCGCGATGTCGGTCGAGCGCGTTGCGGGCATTGTCAGCCAGGCCTGCGGCGCGCTCGAATCGGCCCATTCGGTCGGCGTCATTCATCGGGACATCAAGCCTGAAAATATTATCATCAGCGAATACGACGGCAGGGACTGGGTCGAGGTGGTTGACTTTGGCATCGCCAAGATTCAAGAAGATGTCAGCCGCCGCGCGGCGCTTACGGGCGCCAACCTGATCATCGGCACGCCGCGCTATATGTCGCCCGAACAGGCCGAAGAGCAGACGGTTGACGCGCGCAGCGACATCTATTCGTTCGGCATCGTCGTCTATGAAATGCTTGCCGGCACGCCGCCGTTTTCGGGCGCGACGGCGACGCGCTTGCTGATCGCCCATGTAGTCGAGCCACCGCCGCCGCTCCTGTCGCAGCGCCCGGACCTTCAGCCCGCGGTCGCGGCGGTCGTGATGCGAGCGCTTGAGAAAGACCCGGCGCGCCGGCAACAGAGCGCTGCCGAGTTCGCCCGCGAATTCGCGGAAGCCAGGGCTGGCGTCAGCGCGCCAGCCCTACGGGCTACACAAACCACCGCCTCTGGTCGCCTCAATGCGCCGCTTGCAGGAGTCGAGCTTGCGAACGCCGGCAATGGCGCGGCGTTGCCCTTAGCGGAAGAAGACGAAGAAACGATTGTGCGGCGCAATGCTTCAAAGGTGGCCCGCCCGGCGCGACCGGCTGCCGTAAAGCCAGCCGCACCGCACGAGACTCGCAAGCATGTGCCGGTCGCTTTGATCGCCGGGCTGCTTGCTCTGGTGATTGGCGGGATGCTTGTGGTCTATTTTACAACTCGCAAGAACGCGCCGAATCAGCCAGCCGGCCAAATGTCGCCAGCCGGCCAAATGTCGCCAGCCGGCCAAGTGTCGAATGACCGTGCGGCAGCGAACAATGCCAATGCCGGTGCGGCTTCGCATGCCGGCGCGCCGCCGCCCGCCGAAGCGGCGCGCCCCGCCGTGACCAATCCGCCGCCGGCTTCTGATGCGGAGTCGCAACCAACCGCGCCCGCAGACGGTGGCAAATCGGTCAATCAAGTACGCGACGCGGTCAGTCGTTGGAACGCGGCGCTCGAAGCGCGCAACCTTGACGCGCACATGTCTTACTACGCGCCACACCTGCACACCTACTTCCTGAAGGACAATGTAGACCGCAATGCGGCGCGCGCCGAAGTGGCCGGCATGCTTTCAAGTTATGCAAAGCTCAAGATTCGCACCAGCCCGCTTGCGATCAGCGTTGATCCGTCGGGCAATCATGCGGTGGTGACCTTTGAAAAGAACTGGGACTTTCAAGGCAAACAGCCGTGGTCAGGCGCGGCGGTCGAGCGCTTGTGGCTTGACCGCCAGGATGGCCGCTGGCGCATCACCGGCGTGCGCGACTTGAAACAGCTTCGCTGAAGTCGCAGGGATGACTATGCTCATTGCTGAAGAGGTTCGGCAACAGACCCGGATGGAGGTCATCGTCAACGCCGGCTCAGGCCCCGACGACAAAAATGGTGTGCAACAACAGCTCGCCGAATTGTTTGCGGCAGTCGGCGTCGAGGCGCGCATTCGCATCGCACACGGCGGCGCAGAGTTATTGCGGCTGGCGAGGCAATCGGCGCAAGGGAGCGCGCAAACTATTGTCGCCGGCGGCGGTGATGGCACGATCAGCGCGGTGGCGGCTCTGCTTGCCGGAACCGACAAGACGCTTGGCGTGTTGCCGCTCGGCACGCTGAATCATTTCGCGAAAGACCTGCGCATCCCGCTCGACCTCGGCGAAGCGGTGCGCAACCTGGTCACGGGCCGCTCGGCTCGCGTAGATGTCGGCGAAGTCAACGGCCACGTCTTCATCAACAATTCGAGCCTCGGCATTTATCCCAAGCTCGTTCGCATGCGCGAGCGCAAGCAGCGGCAGGGGATGCGTAAGTGGCCGGCTTTTCTCATCGCTTTGATTACCGTACTGCGCCGTTACCCGCTGGTCGGCGTGCGCCTGGTGGCCGACGATCAGGAACTCGTCCGCCGCACGCCGTTCGTCCTCGTCGGCAATAACGAGTACGAAACGTCGAGCTTCAGCATGGGCGGGCGCAGTTGTTTGGACGCGGGGCGGTTGAGCGTTTACACCGCGCCGGTCAGGGGGCGCTTCGAGCTGATCATGCTATTCATCAAAGCGTTCTTCGGTCGGATCGGCGACAGCGACAACTTTGACCATCTCTTCGCGCCTGAGGTCTGGGTCGAAACGCGGCGGCGGCGTATGCGTATCGCGCTTGATGGCGAAGTTCGGCGCTTGCGCACGCCGCTGCATTTTCGCGTACGACCGGGCGCGTTGCGCGTCATCGTTCCTGAAGAAAAAGCGAGCACCGGCGCGTGAGCGGGGAGAGCAACAATGCGCACGCTGGTTCATCTCAGTGACCTGCACTTTGGCCGCGTTGATCCGGCGATCATCGCGCCGTTGATCGAAACGATAAATGGTATTAAGCCTGATCTCGTCGCCGTGTCGGGCGACCTGACGCAACGCGCACGCAGCGAACAGTTCCAACAGGCGCGAGACTTTCTCGACGCGCTGCCGGCGCCGCAGGTCGTCGTTCCGGGCAATCACGACATGCCTTTGCACAATGTTTTCGTGCGCTTCGCCGCGCCATTCGAGAAGTACCGGCGCTATATCGGCGACAACCTGGAGCCGGTCTACGAAGATGACGAGATGGTGGTGATGGGCATCAACACGGCGCGCCGGCTGACGATCAAAGACGGGCGCGTCAATCGCCGGCAGATCGCCGAGATGCGCGAGCGCCTGTGCCGCTATAGTGATGCGGTGATGAAGATCATCGTGACGCACCACCCCTTTGATTTGCCCGAAGGCGCGGCTGCCGGCGACCGTGTCGGGCGTGCCCTGATGGCCTTAGAAGCGCTGGCCGAATGCGGCGCGGATATGTTTCTCGCAGGCCACCTGCACCTCGGCCACACCGGCAAGACGGCCATGCGTTACCCGGCGGGTGATCGCAATGCGATTGTCGTGCAGGCAGGTACGGCGACTTCGACGCGCGGTCGCGGCGAACTGAATAGCTTTAATCTCATTCGCATTGAGGCAGACAACGTTGCGATTGAGCGGATGGCATGGCAAGTCGAGCGCCTCGCCTTCGCCGTCGCCTCTATAGACCGCTTCCACAACACCCCCGCCGGCTGGGAGCGCCTGCCGGCATCGCCTTAGCCGCATTTGTTTACTTGATTATCATGATTAAAAAAAACGGGGAAAGCTTACTTCCCCAACTAAGCTTTCCCCGAAGTACGACAGGTTGCTTCTACACACAACCTCGAAGGAGAAATCACGTTAAGCTGACTGAATCCTGATCGCTTGTCCACCTGACCCTATGAGCTCGCTGATCCTGCCAAATTGTGCTCGGCGTCGTACAAGGGCGACGCCGAGCCGCCAAGAAATGGAATGCCGCTGATATGCTTACCGCGCCGGCGTTCACCGCATCGGTGACGCGCGGGTTTGTAGTGCAAAACATTTCCTCTCCTATTGAGCCGGCATGCCGGTTATGATACAAAGGCTTCGCCGCGCAAAAATACACACGCGCCACCGCGCCGTAGCGCAGGCGACTCGAAGGGTATCGGTAGTCTGAGCAACTTCTGTAAACTCGCCTGTAGGGATGAATAGGCGATGCTCAGGCGGCGGCACGTGTGTTCAAAGCTGTTCGGTACATGTAACGGTGGGGCGAGCCGCCCGCGATACGTTACCGTGCGCTATTTGTCTCCTAAGCGTGGTGTATATTACAGCGGAAGGAATGGATTGTCAATACCTAAAAGTCGAAAAAATACTTTTAAGTAGGAAGAGAGGCGGGATGGAAAGACTCGGAGAGTACCTTGATCGCTTGATGCGCCAGAAAAATTTAACCCCCAAAGAGCTGGCCAGGCGGTGTAAGGTGACCGACAGCTACATCGGCAGAGTCCGCAAAGGCGCTTCCGGCAACCTCACGGTGCAGACTATGATGACGCTTGCGAAGGGGCTGGGCGTCAATGCCCACGATATCTTTACGGCGGCGTCGGGCATTCCGCCGGATGACGATGCCCCCATCGATCCGCTGCTGCTGCTGGATCATATGCAGAAGCTCATCCATGACCGCACGGGCATGGACGTGCTGCGACAGTGGCTTGAGCTGTCGTCGAGCGAGCGACAGACGCTGAGTGACTTCCTCGCCTACCTCAACGAACAGCCGCCTGAAGCCAAAGGCCGGCCACCCAAGAAATGATTATTTGCGCCCGGCGGTTTCGGAAAAAACCTTGAGCGCGTACTTTAAAATCTTGCGCATCTGCTCTTCTTCGGCACGATTTTCGGTGATCAGCTCGAGCAGTCGCATCGCCATATCCTGCGCGCTCATATTTTCTGGGGAAGGTTCGCGATGGCTGCCGGTCGGTTCTTTGGCCATTTTGCTTTTCCAGTCCTCGTATTCGGTCTGGCTCGCCCGGACAATTGCAGGCTCGAAAGCCCGCAGTCCGGCGGCCCGGTCTATGGGGTAGATACTGTGGTGTGATGCGCTTTCGTTGGCGAAACGGTTGACCGAAACTTGTATCCCCTCAAGCTATCATTATCACTCGCTTCGCGCCACCCAGAATATGCAAAAGCCCGCAACGATGCAAGCACAACCGCCACTCTTTCCTGTGCCACTCTCTCCTGTGCCGCAGCCAGACGAGTTGCGGCGCGATTTGGCCGACTGCTGCATAGACGCCGCGCCGCCGGTGGTCTATGCTTGTCTGGCTTTTGTCAAAACATCAATCGCATCTGGAGGAAGATCATGCGCACATACCGGCTGATTCCGACGACGTGTGTTTTAGCCGTCTTGTTCCTCTCATCGCACGCGCCTGCCCTGCTGGCTCAGGGCAACGGTAAAAGCAAGGGTGTGGACACGCAAGCCTTCGAGCGGCTTGAATGGCGCAGCATCGGCCCGGCCAATATGGGCGGGCGCACCGCCGATGTCGAAGGCGTTCCCGGCAACCCTAACATCGTCTATGCGGGCACGGCTTCAGGCGGCATCTGGAAGACGACCAACGGCGGCACCACCTGGACGCCGATCTTCGAGCATCAGGGAACTATCTCGGTCGGCGACATCGCTCTTGAGCCGAACAACCCAGACGTCGTCTGGGTCGGCACCGGCGAATCCAACGTCCGCAACAGCGTGTCGTTCGGCGACGGCGTTTATAAATCGAATGACGGGGGCAAGACATGGCAGCACATGGGCTTACGCGACACCATGTACATCTCGCGCGTCCTGGTGCATCCGACGAACCCTGACACCGTTTATGTGGCGGCGCTCGGCCATGCCTTTGGGCCGAATGAAGAGCGTGGCGTCTTTATGACCACTGACGGCGGCAAGACATGGCAGAAGACGCTTTATATCGATCCGCAGCATGGCGCCGCCGACATCGACATCGATCCGTCGAACCCAAACATCCTCTACGCCGCGATGTGGAACTTCGAGCGCAAGCCGTGGACGTTTCGCAGCGGCGACGAAAAAGGCGGCCTCTACAAATCGATTGATGGCGGGCGGACATGGCAGAAGCTCACGAAAGGCTTGCCCAAGCTCATAGGCCGCATCGGCGTGCGCGTCGCACCGAGCAACCCCGAAGTCGTCTACGCCATCACCGAAGCCAAAGACGGCACGCTCTATCGCTCGGACGACCACGGCGAGTCATTCAAGATGGTCTCGAAGCAGGCGAGCATCGTCTCGCGCGGCTTTTATTACACCAGAGTGCGCGTTGACCCGCAGAACGAGAATCGCGTCTATGCGGTGGCGTCAACGTTGTTCGTTTCGATAGACGGCGGCAAATCGTTTCGCCCTATCTCTGGCAAGACCCACGTTGATTTTCATGCCTTCTGGATCGATCCGAAAGACCCGAATCGCATGTGGCAGGGACAGGATGGCGGCATCGCCGTTTCTTATGATCGGGGCGAACACTGGGAATACGTCAACAACATCCCGCTCGGCCAGTTCTATCAAGTGGCGGTAGACAACCGCCAGCCATTTTATAACGTCCACGGCGGCTTGCAGGACAATGGCGGCTGGACCGGGCCGAGCCGCACGCGCGAGCCGGCGGGTATCCTCAACGACGACTGGCGCATGGTGAACTTCGGCGACGGCTTCTTCGTCTTGAACCACGCCGACGACCCCGACCTCTATCTGTCCGAGTCACAGGGCGGCAACGTTGTGCGCACCAACTACCGCACACGCGAGCAGCAGTTGGTCACGCCGCAGCCATTCGATAATGGCGGCCCTGCCGGCGAGCTGAAGTACCGCTTCAACTGGAACTCGCCGATCATCCAGTCGCCGCATGACAAGAACACCGTCTGGTTCGGCGGCAACGTCATCTTCAAATCTACAGACTTCGGCAAGACCTGGCAGCAGGTCAGTCCCGACCTGACGACGAACAACCCAGAGCGCTTAAAGGATTCGGGCGGCCCGGTGGCCATCGAAAATACCGGCGCCGAGTATTACTGCACGGTCATCAGCCTCGCCGAATCGCCGGCGCAGGCGGGCGTCGTCTGGGCCGGCACAGACGACGGCAATCTGCAACTGACGACCGACGGCGGCAAGTCATGGTCAAACGTCGTCAAGAACGTCAAAGGCCTGGGGGCCGATTCGCCTGTGTCGCACGTTGAGCCGTCACGCGCCGGAGCAAACGTCGCTTATGTCGCCTTCGAGCGGCATATGTTCGACGACTTCCGCCCCTACGTTTTCAAGACCACGGATGGCGGCAAGTCGTGGGCGAGCATCGCCGGCAACCTGCCCGACCACGCTTACGTGCAGGTGGTGAAAGAAGACCGGAAGAATCCTTCGCTGCTCTACGCCGGCACCGAGCTTGGACTATTCGTTTCTTACAGCGGCGGCAATACGTGGATGCCGCTCAACCTGAAGAACCTGCCGGCGGTCTCCGTCCATGACATTCTGATTCACCCGCGCGAAAACGACTTGATCCTGGCGACGCACGGGCGCAGCCTCTGGATATTCGACGACGCCACGCCGATCCAGCAAATGAGCGAGCAGATTGCCGCAAGCGACGCCCACCTGTTCGACATCCGCCCGGCGCTGCGTTACACGTCACGCTTCACGCGCTATGGCATCGGCGATAAAGTCTTCGCCGGCCCGAACCCGCCGTATGGCGCGTTGATCACTTATTACTTGAAGAGCAAAGCCGACGACAAGGCGACCGTTAAAGTCGAAGTCCTGGACAGCAGCGGCAAGCTCATCCGCGAGATCAAGCAAGCGCCGAAGGACGCCGGCCTGAACCGCATCAGTTGGGACTTGCGTTACGAAGGGCCGCGCATCCGCCGCGAGCCGCCGCCCGAAGAGCAGGCGTTCTTTGGTGGCCCGCGCGGCCCACAGGTTTTGCCCGGCACCTACACGATCCGGCTGACGGTCGGCGACAAGAAGTTCGAGAAGCCTGTCGAAGTGCGGCTCGACCCGACGGTCGAAGTGGCGGCAGCGGACTTGCAGACGGTGCTCGACTACGGCTTGAAGGCGCGCGATCTGCAATCGGCGGCGACCGACGCACAGCGCGCGCTCGATAGCATCAAGGAGCAGGTGCAGAACATTCAAAAGGTGGTCAAGGATCGCATGCCCGACGCGCCGAAAGAGCTGACCACGGCGCTCGAAGATCACCTGAAGCAGGTCGAGGAGATGCAGAACAAGCTGGCGCGGCAGGACAGCGGCGGGCTCGGCTTTGGCGGCAGGGCGGGGGTTGCCGATCAGATTGGCGGCTTCTTCTCGACGATTGACAGTGTCAACGCCGCGCCGACCGTCTATCAGCGCGAAGGCTTCACCGATTTGCAGACCAGGTTCCGCGCCCGCATGGAAGAGGTCAACCGCTTCATCACCGACAACGTGGCGCAACTGAACGACACCCTGCGCCGCAACAACGCGCCGCCGGTGGTCGGCGTAAAGCCGGTCGAAATCCCGCACTGACCGCCGGCAGCGGGAAGGGTGACGCGGCGGCGCGGGAAGAGTGACGCGGAGACGCGGCGACACGGGGACGCGGGGAAAGGAAGACAAGCAGTCAGTCTCTCGGTCGTTCCCTCGCCGCGTCTCCGCGTCCCCGCGTCTGCTTTCCCCCTCGCCGCGTCGCCGTGTCGCCGTGTCGCCGCGTCGCTTTTTCTCTCAGGTGTTCTTGCGGCCCATCAGCGCGTCTATGCTCCAGACGCCGGAGCCGTACGATGCGATATAGAGGAAGAGGAAGCAGAGGAGCACCGCTAACTCGCCGGCATTCAAGATCGGCCACGTCCCCCTCGGCGCGTGCTGCATGAAGTAAGCGAACGCCATCTCGCCCGAGGCGATGAAGGCGGCGATACTGGCGAACAAGCCAATGGCGATCAGCAAGCCGCCGACCAGTTCAATCACTCCCGCCGCTTTCATCAACGGGCTCAGTTCCATTGGTGGTTTGTTCGGCCAGCCCAACAGCTTTTGGGCTCCATGCATGGCGAACAGCAAGCCGGCGATGATGCGCAGCACGGCGTAGAGGTACGGCGAAAACCTTCCAAGCCAACGTGTCATTAGAGATCTCCTAACGTATAGTCTGCGATGGCTCTGATGGCTGCGAATCCGTCATGCAGCGATCACT
>JBJMGU010000045.1:0-13927 GCA_045807765.1 Blastocatellia bacterium | reverse complement strand
AGGGGACGAATTTCGTCTTATCCTCCAGCGCGTCTCGATTCTCGTAGGTGAAGTCGTTGTAGGCCACAACGGCCTCCGGTTTCTCATCCTTCAACTCTGTCTTGTAGCTGACACTGATCGAGCTGACGCGCGGCGCGGCGGCGGCCAGTGATGTGTAGGTATAGTTATCGCCATCCTTTACGACTTTAAGCTCGGCTCCCGGCCCATAGCCGCCCGTTTCCAGGCGCGCGCTCACCCAGTAGCCTTCGACGCCGTTGACCTGAGTGAGCTTTGGGTCTGCCTGAAAGGTGAAGATGATTTTAGCCCCAGCCGTATTTGTCGGCGTCTTGAAGCTCTGTGTGCCGTCTGTAAATCCCTCCTGCTTGAATTGCGTCCAGGCGGTGCCGTCCCAGAATCTCCACACCACGGCGGCGTTTAGCGGGGCCTGCGTCGTCGGCGTTTGTCCGATCAGGCTCAGTACGACATCGAGCGTCACTTTGCCGCCGGCTTCCGCGAAGTCTTGATCGAGCTTCAGGAAAAAAGTGTCTCCCGGCAGCGGGCTTTCGCCGAAAGGATAAAAGCCCCGGCTCGTATCAACCGGAGAACTGTTGGTGAAGGCGCGCTCGATGCTCCGGTTTTGCCGCTCGAAGGTCGCGTCAAACGTCAAGGCGCTCATGCCGGGCAGCTTCGTAGCCGCGGTGATTTTGTCGATCAGCCGAACCCGAAGCCAGCGTTTAGTGGTCCCATTGATCGTTGTCGGCGATGGGCTCAGCGACTTCAGCTCGATCTTTGCATTACTGGTTATCTCGCCGCGCCACTTCTCTATCCAATCGCCTCTTCCTTCATCCCAGACCTCTCCGGCGACGTTCGGTTTACCTTCCCCGGACAGAGTCGGCTGCATCGTGATGCTCGTTATGCCGCCGGGGTGGGTGAAGATTTTATCGTGCGCGATGTAGAGAAAATGTTCGATTGCCTTGGCGGCCTGAAACACGCCCTCCTGGCCTTGAACGCCGTCTTGAACGCCGTCCGGCTCGGGGAGCAATAAGAAATGATCGGCGTAAGAGTCACTCGCCCGGTCGCGCGTGAAAGAGGCCGTCAGCCTTGTCGCGGTGACGATCAGCTCGCTTTCGGTTGCAAAGACAGTCGGCGCTTGCTCGCCTGCCGCGGCGACGGCGGCCACTTCGGTCCAGGCGCGGACAATAGCGCCGCTCGCGCCTTCGGCAAGCCAGAAGGTGAGCGGCACGCGCGCTGACCGCGGCGGCAGCAGCGCAGCACCGAGCAAGTCTAAGAAGGCGAGAAAGTTTTTGTCCGGGACGCGATTCAGCCGGTCGGTGATTAATTCGCCGAAGCGCGCGAATATCTTGACCAGCGCCCCGCTCATTCCCAGCTCAGGATGAAAGGCGATCCAGTTCAAGCCGGGATCAGCTCCCGCCAGCCGGCGATTTATCAGTTCCACGACCTGCCTGGAGATGTCGGGCGCGGTCCGCGGATCGATCTTTGGCGCGGGCTGTTTCACTATGCCGAAGTCCTTTCAAGATAGAATGGGTAGACCATGTTGAACAGGTTGTCGGTCGCGCGCACTTGATAATCGATGCTGATCAACAGACGCTCGCCCTGATCTTCGGACGTCACATGGACGCCAAGCACATCAATGCGCGGCTCGAAAAACAGCAGCGCGTCTCTGACTTCTTCCTCGATGCGCCCGGCGGTCGAAGCGGAGTTCGTCTCAAAGACGAGGTCATAGATGCCGCAGCCGAAATCCGGGCGCATGACGCGCTCGCCTTTCGCCGTGCCCAAAATCAGCCAGATCGATTGGCGAACGCTCTCTTCGTAGTCGGCGGTGCGCAATACAGCCGGCCCCTTGTCGCTTTGCTTTACGGCTTCGAGCGGGAAAGACCACCCGACTCCGAGAAACGGTTTGGACATCCTACTCTCCTCATCCGATGAAGACTGTCCCCGCGGCGATGACCTTGCCCATTGGACTATCCGCGGGGTCGTTGCAAGTCATCGCCGTGTCGCCACTGCGCGCCGCCGCCTTGCCATTGATCTTCACTGTCGCGCTGCCGATCTGAATGGTCGCCTTATTCGACGGCTGCTTTTGAAACGCCTGGCCCGGCGGCAGGGGGACATGAGGCGGCAGGTTGTCAGCCGTGCTGCCGACCGTCGCCGCCGGCAAGCCCATGATTTTTACGTCCTGGCTCAGGCCGTCGCTGATGATTCCCGCGAACGGGTGCGGCAACGGCGTCGGCACCAGGCTCGGGCCTGCCGGAACCATGACGATGTGCGTATCAATGGCGACGATCTGGTCGCCCTGTTTAGCCGCCGGTTGTCCCATAATTCAATTGATGTTGACCACTGCTCCTTTGAGATTCAGGGCGGCTGAAGCCTTCACATCCATCCCGGCTCCTGCTTCTATCTTGATGTCGGCAGAGGAAACGATTTCGATCTTTTGGGCGTCGAGCTTGATCGCGCCTTTTGGCGCCGAGATCGTCACGTCCTTGTCCGAGGCGATGGTGATGGTATTTGTCGCCGTGTCAATCGTGACATGATTCTTGCCGCTCTTGTCGATGATCTCGATCTTCTCTTTGCCGTCTTCGTCGGTCAGGCGGATGAGGTGGCCGCTGCGCGATTTGATCATGCGCACATCGTTTTTGCCCTCGCCGAGATTTAAGGGCGCCTTCGCCTTGCCGTTCCACAGCGAGCCGATGACGTAGGGGAATCTGCCGTCGCCGTGCTCGAACGCCACAAGCACTTCGTCGCCGACTTCCGGCATAAAATAGATTCCCATTCCATTGCCCGCCATCGGCGCGGCGACACGCGCCCAGGTGCCTTCGGCATTCTCGCCCAGCCAGGGATAGCTGACCTTGACGCGGCCCAGCTTCTCCGGGTCATCCACGCCCGTCACCATCGCGACCACCACGCCATAGGTTTTGTGCGCCGGCTCTCGATCAGCGAGGCTATCGAGCAAAGCGCCGCTCATGCTCATATGGAATTCCTCCGCGCGCTGAAGTTGGTCGTATACCCGCTCTCAAAATCGAAGCGGTGCGTCGTGCCGGTCAGGCAATAACGCCCTTTGAACGACGCGCTCACCCCGGCAATCTCGATGATCTCACCGGGCAGCAGGGCGGCTGAGCCCACCGCCGTGCCGCTGGCCTCGATCAGATCAAGCGACACCTTGTTGAGGCGGGCGAGGGCAAGATGGTTGGCTTCCTCTTGCGTCATCACCGGGTGTTCGCTGATCAGATTGATGGCTTGATCTTTGACCAGCTTCGAGGCGCTCCTTTTGCCGCCCATCGTCGAAGTTTCATCGCCCGCGCTGGCCCGGCCTGTGATTGCGGCCTGCTTCGCCACGTCCCAGCCCTGGACGACCACCTCGCTGACCTGCCGTGCCAGCGACAGGTGAGCTTGAAAATCGATCAGCGTGTCGTCGTCCTGCGCCAGTTTCAGCCTGGGGCTGGCATCGCGTAAGGCGGGCTGAAAGAACAGCTCCTTGCGAATCACGAAGAGGTTGTAGTTGATCTCTTCGGCCAGCCGTAACAAGAAAGCCATGTCGCTCTCCCCTTTTTGCTCGACGTATTCGCGCAGGTCGCTGCTTTCCGTCACGCTCGGCGTCAGCCCCACTTCGCCGGCAATTTTGCGCGCGATGTCGCTCGATTTGAGCTTGGTG
Source organism: Blastocatellia bacterium (assembly GCA_045807765.1). Lineage (GTDB taxonomy): Bacteria > Acidobacteriota > Blastocatellia > UBA7656 > UBA7656 > DATENM01. The sequence continues at coordinate 10,281 of JBJMGU010000045.1, read as the reverse complement.
AACGTGCGGCGCTTTTCGCCTCTGGTCATGCGATGGCTCAGGTCAAAAGCGCGCACAGTCATGTGTGGCGGCTGCGAGGAGGGAAGCGAAAGGTCTATCCCCATGACCTCACCGAAGAACAGAGACTCCAGGCTGTTCTGGTAGCCCATCTTGATCTCGACTGTCGTCCCGAGCGCAAACGCGTTATCCTCCATCCACCCCAGACCTTGATGCTCGTCATAGCCTTGCATCTCTAACGTGAACATGCCCGGCTTGCCGATGGCGAGATCGACCGAAGCCACCAGGGCGAGCGGCAGCACTGACTCGTCCAGCCCCTGCCCGCCAAAGATCATCCCACAGGCGGCAATTTGATTCTCTCTGACCGGCATAAAGCCGCCCCTCACTCGGTCTCAGGAATTTGCAACGATCTGCCGACTTCGAGGCAGCGCGGATCATCGATCCCGTTGATTTCCGCGATGGCCCGCCACGCGCCCGGATCGCCGTAGACTTCGGCGGCGATTTGATTCAGGGTATCGCCGCGCCGCACGACCCGCGTGGTAAAGATGGGGTCGGTCTTGCGCCGGTCTTTTTCCGCACTTTTCCCCCAGCCAAGAAACTCTGTAAACGAGACGTTGACGTTGGCGCGGAGCGGCGTGCCGCTGCTGTCGAAGAAAGTGAATTCCTGTTGCAGTTGATTGACGACGCCCGTAAAAGGGAAATCGGAGTTGGCAAACCGGCTGCTGCCCCAAAAGATGCGACAGACCGGCGGGCGCATCGTATTGCGGTTGATTTGCGTCAGCTCGACGAGTTTGTTGGTCAGGGCGCGAACATCTCTGGTCGGCATCCCATCAACGATGGGCGATTCGGTGACGTCGAAAAAGAGTTGCAGGCTGAGCGTGCGGCTGCCGCCGCCGACGAAACTGAGTAGCGGCGCGTTCAGCGATTTGCGGCGATGCGATTGGTATTCGACACTCTTGCTGATGGAATAGGTGCTCGGATTGAAGAGCGCCACGACCTCGCTCAGGTTGCTGTCCTGCGGAATGATCCGCAGTTTTTCTAACGCCATTTATTGATCCCCCCTCTTTCGCCTTCAAGCTTGAGGTCGAGCATAATCGTTTGCATGACCCGCTCGGAGATGACGCGAATGACCTGCGGGCTGAGTTGCTCGACCTGCACCGGCTCGCTCTCTGTTTGAGCCTGCGCCGGCGTGCCGAAGGGTCTGCCTGCTTGTCCCGAAAGCGCAGAAGCGGTAGGAGTGAATTGAGCCGAGGAGGCGGGCGCAGCAGTGACTGCTTGCGCCGTATGATAAGCGATTGGCGGCGCATTCGAGTGAGCGATTGGCGGCGCATCCATCGGCTTGCGCCAAATGATTTCCGGCCTCTCTGGATTCGCCGAAGCATTCTGAATCTCAGGCGCAACCAGCGTGATCGGATCGCGATTTGATGTCACACCCATATCTCTCTGCGCTGCCACGTCAGCCGATTGCGACTCGCGCGCCGTTTGCGGGCCTTGCGATAAGAGCGGCAGTTTGACAGTGAGCGGGGCAGCAGGCGCATTGGCAATGGGCAGCGGTGGCACGCTGGCGCTCTGCCGTTGCACGATTGCGACTTCACGGTCAGCAGGCACTGCCAGCGGCTTTATCAGTGGCAATGGCGGCGCAGCGACATGGTTTGACGACGGGTCCGTGAGGACCTCGCGATCAGCGCGCTGCACGACTCGTGAGCCCGCACGCTCTTGTTCACTACTCACGGTCTCACCTGTGGGCTTCGGTTGCGCGCTCGTCGGTTTGTTCTCAACGGCGGCTTCAGCCTCCGGGCTTTCGGCCTTCGGACTTTCTGCGCCGCGCTTTTGGAAAACGAACCCCTGCGCCGCCTGATCAGTGACCGGACTCTCAGCCATACGGCCACCACGCGGCGCCTTCTCGCTTGCCAAAATAGACCGGGTTTGGGGCAAGGTCGTTTCAGTCTTCGCCTGTTGCGGCGAAGAATCGACATCCGGCGACGGTTGGCTGGACGAAGCGGCCTGCGGCGGTCTGCCAGGTGATGACGCGGGTGATGACGCGGCGGATTCAGGCAACATGGTCGGCGGTCGGCGGCTGATTCGAAAGCTTCCCTCAGGTGCAGCCTCTGGCTCCATCGGCGGCTTTGCGGAGTGTGCCGCCAGGACTTCTGCAAGCCCCGAAGGCCGCTTGCCCCAGCCGCTCTGGTCATGCGGTGTCTCAGTCGGAGTCGCCTCGGCCTGAGCATCAGGCGAAACCGATTGAACTGCGGTTGAGAAGATATTCACCGCCTCGTCCGATGGATGTGGTGCGGCAAAAACCGGCTCACTCCCGGCTTGCATCTCTTCGACCCGGTAGCGGCTCCTCAAGTAATCCAGCAGCGCGGTGCGCCCTTCGAGCCATTGCATGATGCGAAAGTATTTTTGCTGTGCGTAGCGCACATCGATCACGCCCAGAGGCGCCGACACCCTCTGCCAGAGCCGCTCGCTCACAGCGTTTGGAGAGAGGTCAGCCAACCCGCCTTCCGATTCTTCATGTGCGTCAGTCATTTCAGAACTCTCAGCGCGACCGGAGAAAGCCCGCGGCTTTCGCGGCGCTACCGGCCACGATACTTGCCGCCTTGGAATCTACGGAGGTAAGTCCCGCCGCCTTGACACCGAGCCCCGCCGCCATGCTTGCCAGCACGGGGCGGCTCAACCCCTGGTGTATCAGCTCAATGCTTTCAAAGGCGATGTCGCTTGAGCCGGCTCGCAAGTCCGGGCCAGTCCATTTGCTCGGAAAGGCATTCTTAAAATTCCACCAGAGCACCGGGAAGCGCGACTCATTGAGCAAGTAGATCGTCCCATTCAACCGGATGACGTTGCCCTGAACCACGCGCTGGTGCCAGAGCCACAGCCCGTCAATCGGGGTAAGACCATGCTTGAGCGTCAGCGCCGGCCAGCGCGTCCGCCCGGCGAAGCGGTGAACATAATTGTTCAGGCCGCCTTCGGCGTACTCCTGCGTCTCGGTCTCCGCCTGCAAGCCGCTCACTTCCGAGAAGCCGCCGGAGAGAATGCCCTGAATCTCGACAAAGAAATTGAAGGCAAAGTAGGGATCAAGGCGAATGCCTGTCGCATTGCTCAGCAGAGTGAATGCGGCGTTCAATCCTACGGCGGGCATGATGGCAATCTCCTTTCGGCAAGATGACTCGGTTTAACTTCGACTTCTTCAAGCCGGCGATGCGCCGCTCTGAAGGGCGGCTAGATCGGCTTTGCCTGCTCGTTAAGTCGCTCGTTGATCCTGGCGATTTCTGCCACCCACTTTTGACGCTCCAGATGCTCCATTGCGAGAATCTGGTCGTGCGGCCAGTGGAAGTGGTAAGCGATGTAGGCTACCTCTTCATAGAGCCGCGCTATGGGGTAGCGCCAGGCCCCCCCGGGCTGGCGATCTCCAGTTCGAATTGCTGCTCGCAATGCGGGCACTGCGCCCGCACACGCGCATGGCCATTCTCGTTGACGCGCCGGTAGAGGTCCTGCAAGTAAGCCAGATCGGCGGCGTATAACCCTTCGATGATCTTTGGGTTGATGTATTCGAGAGCGCCGAGCCTGGTAATCACGCGCGCCAGCAGAATGACAATCAGGTAAGCCGGATTGCTCTGCACCCGCGGGTCTTTCAGCGGGGCGATCTCGTCAAACGCGGTCGCCAGCCGCATCCTGCCCTCGCGGTGCAGGTTGCCCTCGCCGTCGCGGTAGCCCATCGGCAGAGTAAAATCGATCTCGGTTTCTAACATAGTTCCCCTTCGTTCGTAATCGCCGAGGCCGCCTTCAGGCCGTGCCAGATTTCTCAAGGTCTGTTTCGTCCGCCGCCAATGATTGGCAGCAAGCCCTGAGAAGCGGCGAGCCGGGGCGACCGCAGCGCCGCCTTTAAGCCTTGGCGATCTCTTCGGGCGTGATCTCAAGCGTTTCGATGGCCAACGCCGCGCTGCCGGCGTTGAACGACGGGCCGGTCCACTTTGACGGCCAAGCCATGAAAAAATTCCAGCGAAGCTTTTCACTGCCGGCGGCGTCAAGCAGAATGATCGAGCCATTCTTGCGGATGGGTTTTCCTGAGACGACCGTCATTCTCCACTTCCATAGCTCGTCGGAATCGGTAATGCCGCGCTTAAGCGTGATCGCCCCAAACTTGGTCATGCCCGGCAGTTTCCTGGTATGGCCAGGGTCCGAGCCTTCGCGATAATCTACCGAGTCGGTGCTCACATCGAGGCCGCTCACTTCCTGAAACCCGGCCTGGGTGATGCCATCAATCTCAACCAGAAAATTGTACCCGAGATACGGGTCTACTCTTTGTCCTGTCGCCATAAGTCTCTCCTTCGATCTGCTCTAAGAATCGAGTTGTCGGGCCGCCGCGCCGGGCAATCCGAGCGGCACGGTGATGCTTCATTGAGGCGCCACGCCCGTGTGATGAATGACCCGAACCACAATGAATTCCGCTGGCCGGGCCGGAGCCAGTCCGATCTCTGTGATGACTTGTCCGGCTTCGCGTACCTCCGGCGGATTGGTTTCGCCATCGCACTTCAGAAAGAAAGCCTGCTCGACAGTCTCGCCGGCGAGCGCCCCTGCGTTCCATAGCTCCATCAGGTAATCGCCGATCTCTCGCGTGATGCGAATCCACAGCACCGGCGTGTTTGGCTCAAAGCTCACCCAGTTCATATTCAAGTCAATCCAGCGTTGCAGGGTCAGAAACAAGCGGCGGACGTTAATGTAACGCCAATTCGGGTCGCGGCTGAGCGTGCGCGCGCCCCAGACGCGAATGCCACGTCCCGGAAAAGCTCTGAGACAGTTGACCCCCTGCGGATTGAGCGCCTCCTGATCCGCCACGACCGGAACGTCGGTTCCTTTCCCGCCTCCAACCTTGTTCGCCAGAATTCCCAGATCAAGCGCGCCGAGTATCTCTTCGTTCGCGGGCGCTTTGAACACGCCCGCGCGGGCGTCACTGCGCGCGTAGATGCCGGCGACGTGCCCACAGGGCGGCACGAGGCGGCCTTCATAGGTCTTGATCCAGGGATAATAAAGCGCCCCGTTTACAGGCTCGCCGATTCCCGCCGTGATCCAGTCGCGCTGTTTGATTACGGCTTCGGTTTCGGCTGGCCAGGCGTCCAGTATGGCCATGCGGCCCGGGTTGTGCTCGCAATGCTGAAGCAGGGCGAACTGCAATTGGTCGAGCGCGCTCCCTCGACTCGCGCCCGAACTATAGACCATCATGGCGTCAGGAATGGCGACAAGGTCGATGTCGGTCACGGGCGCTAAGCAATTGAGCGCTTCGATCAGCGCCTCTTTCCGCGCGTCGCTGTCAGGCGAGTTGAGCTTGGCGCAGGCGACGTAACATCGCCGCCCGCCATTCTGGAAAAAGCCGGCGACGGCGTCAGCCAGATAACCGTCCGGCGCGCTGGTAACCTTGACGGCAAACTCATCCCAACGGCGCAGTGCGATGATGGGCGGGCCGGTCGTTTCCTCGCCCGCTAAACCGGCGAAGCCGACGAACCCGGCGATGCCGGTCGTCAACTCCGGGCCGGGGCTGAGAACGATCTCCTGCCGATAAACACCGGGGACGTTGCTTGTCGAACTCATCCGTACACCTCAAGCTATTGACCCGGCCCGGCCCACTGACTGATGCGGAAGATGACGAACTCCGCGGGGCGGACAATCGCGACGCCGATCTCGGTGATGACCTGCCCGGTCTCGCGCGCATCTTTCGGGTTAGTCTCGGCATCGCACTTCACATAGAAGGCTTCCTGCGGCGTGTTGCCAAACAGCGCCCCCGACCGCCAGACGCTGGTCAAGAAGGCGGTGACGTTGCGCGTGATCGTCTGCCACAGGGCCGGGGAGTTGGGTTCGAAGACCACCCACTGCGTGCCCTCGTAGATCGACTTCTTCAAGAACAGCAGCGTGCGCTTGACGTTGATGTACTTGAGGTCTGTATTCATGTCTCCGCCGACGGTGCGCGCCCCCCACAGCAGGACGCTGTCGTTGATCACCCGGATGCAATTGACGCCTTTGGGATTGAGGCTATCCTGCTCGGCCTTGCTTAAGGGCTGCGCGACGCCGAGCGCGCCGAGCACGGCTTCGTTGGCCGGGGCCTTGTGAACGCCGCGCTGCGTGTCTACGCGGGCGTAGACGCCGGCGATGTGGCCGCTCGGCGGGACGTTGATGGTGCCGTCGCCAGCGGGGTCGAGCGTCTTGGTCACCGGATCGAAGACCTTGATCCAGGGGAAATACCATGCCGCGACGTCTGTGCGCTGCGGCATCACGCCGTCGGGGGCGATCTTGGTCAGCTTACCGAGATCATCCACTTTCTCGGTGCCGTCGAAGATCGCGAAGCGGTCGCCCTTCTTGGCGCAGCGCGCGACAATTACCCCGCGCGCCCCGTCATCAACGACGCTCGGCGCCACGACAATCGAGATGTCCTCAATGCGGTCGAGCGCGTCGAAGGTGGCGTCGATTTCGGTCGGCATCGCGTTCTTGGCGCGGATCACGTAGCAACGGGAACCGCCATTATTGAAGTAGCCATAGACGGCGTGCGTCAGGTAGCGCTGCATGCTGTCGGACGAGAAATCTCCGAAACTCCGCTTATACTCGCTGAAGCTGGTGCAGAGCACGGGCTTGCCAACCGGCTCGGGCTTGAAGGAAGCAAACACCGTATAATCCGCCGTCACCTGCCCGCTCGGCGGCGTGATAAACTTCAAATAGGAACCGTCACTCCTGGATATGACCTGTACATTCTGTTCGAGTTTGCCGTTTACCCAGACCTGAAATGACTTCGGGTCTGGCAGGACAGGATTGTCGCTCAGTTTGAGAAGGGTTGGATCTGTCCCGCCTCTGGAAACCGGCTGTCCTTTCATCAAGCCGCCGACCATGTAATCCACCGTGATCTCGGTTCCCTGCGGCAGGCTTTTGGTGATCTTGATCTGCGACTGCGAGCCCTGGCTCAGAATCTCAAACTGGTTGTGGGAGCTGCCATTCAGCGTCACCGTAGCGCCTTCGGCCCTCGCGTTCGCCAGATTATAGGTCGCCGGTCCAGCTTTCTTCGCCTCTCCGACCGCCTCACCCGTGGCCTGTAGGCGGAACTCGACAAGGACGGAATCAGTGTCGTCCAGGGTTGGCGCCGCGTCGAATACCACAGAGACCTTATTAGTCGCTTTCCTCAGCGTCGCGCTGGCGACCTGCGGCGCGACCTGCGCTTTCTTAATCCAGACCTTATAGGTGCCGGGGTCCGTCACCACCGGCTTTGGCTCGTCGGTCTGGAAGACAAGCTCCAGAGTTTTCAAGTCCTCTTTGAGCTGGGACTTGGCGTTTACAATTGTCTTAGTCACCCAATAGGCGTAGCTCACCGTAATGGTATCGTCGGCGGTCGGGGCGACGCTCACCCTGGCGTAAGCCACTTTGTTGCCGTGATCATTTTCAATCGTCTTGACAAGGACGTTCGGCACAGGGATTTGCATTTGAAAGGTTCCCTGGTCTTCCGAGACCGGGTAGTTCTTCAGCTGCACCTTCTCACTCCCATCGGCGGTGACCTTCTCGCCGCTGACCTGAAGGCTCGGCGGGACGGGATAGGAATCCGGGAAGATTCCAATGAAAGCCGCCGTGCTGGTGCTGACGCCGGCGATCGGCTTGATTGCCGAAGGCACCTCTTCGACATAGACCCCTGGCGATAGATATTGCGGCATAGCTTAGTCTCCTTTCTTCTGAGTCGCGCTCCCACGCGTTAGCTTGAGGTCGCAGCTACGTTCCGCCGCGCCCGGGATGGTGATGGACGTGCCTTCAGGTTTCAGGCCGGACTGCTTCCACCCGGACTCCGCGCGCAAGGTGTAGGTCCCGGTCGAAAGTCCCTCAAGGCTATAGCGACCCGCATCGTCTGCGGTCGCGCTGATCTCAGTCTCGTCGTTTGTGGCGGTGACGATTGCGCCCCTGACCGGCGCGCCCTCCGGGTCGGTAATTCTCCCGAAGATTCTGAAGGGGCCTTGTCGCTTCACAACCTCCGTAGTCGCGGGGACGAGTTCCTGCCCGCCTACCGCTTTTTCGCCGACGGTAATTTCTCTTCCCGTCACCAGCGTCACCGGTTTCTCCGGCTTCAGGGCCGGCAGTGAAACGGTGACAGTGATGGTGAAAGAAGGCCGCAGCTTGCCGCCCAGCGCCGTCCAAAACTCCGCAGGATTCTTCGCCCCATCCGCGGAGAGTGTCACCATCGGCAGCGGCGGCGGCTGCTCTTTGAGGCTCTCCCAGAGCATCTCGCTGGGGATGGTCGGGAAGGACGACAGGACCTGCAAAGCCTGGCTGAGCAGCGCCTGCTCCCTTAATTCCTTATCTTTTTCCGCGCTGCTGCCGTACCACGCCGTGACCAGATACGAACAGGCCACCCGGCGCGGCGGGCGGCGCAAGGTCGCCGCGCCGTTGCTGCGTTCGATGATCGGCTCATTGCTTCGCAGTTCCATGTTCTCGCGGATGTCGAAGAGGAAGAGGTTGACGGTTCCGTTATGGTCCCCCTCGTAATTGTCTGCGGGACGGTCGAATTTGATCACCGCCGTGGCCAGATCGGGAAAATCCTTTGCCAAAGCTTTGATCGAATCGTCCAATAACGGGAACTTGGCTTTAAGGCCATCGAGAAAATCTTTAAGGCCCTGGTCAGGCGGAGCTGCGTTCAAAGTCAGCAGCGCCTGCAAAGTTTTGCTCAGGTGCTCGATCATCTCTGGCGCACTTTCAAAGCGCCGGGCCGACGCCCGCGGCGCTAGGCCCGTCCGAGTTTTTGATATTCCCGCCGCACCGCCCGAAGGATGTGCGACATTTGAATCGCCGCGTTTTCGCCCGCGGCAAATGACGCTGCCGCCAGCGCGATGTTTCTGAGGTTGCCGCCAGCCAGCCCGATCTCGCGCGCCAGGCGATCAAGATCGCCGCCGTCAATTGACAGAGGGGCCTGGGGCGGAAAGAGCCCTTCCCAGATGCGCCTGCGGTAGGCTTCATCGGGAAAGGGGAACTCGATGATGAACCGCATCCGCCGCGCAAATGCCGCGTCGAGATTCTGCCGCAGGTTCGTCGCCAGTATGGCGATGCCGTCGTACTCTTCCATCTTTTGCAGCAGGTAAGCAACTTCTATATTGGCATAGCGGTCGTGTGCGTCTTTGACTTCGCTGCGCTTGCCGAACAGCGCGTCGGCCTCGTCAAAAAACAGGATGGCGCCGCTCGATTGCGCGCCGTTGAAGACCTGATGAAGATTCTTCTCGGTTTCGCCGATATACTTGCTGACGACTTGCGAGAGATCAATCTTGTAGAGATTCAAGCGCAGCGCGTTGGCGATCACCTCGGCGGCCATCGTCTTGCCGGTGCCGGGCGGGCCTGAAAACAGCGCGGTCACCCCTCTGCCGAGCGCCAGCTTGTTGCCGAAGCCCCAGTCGCCATAAACCGTGTGGCGGCAGCCGGCCTGCTCGCAGAGCTCGCTGAGCTGCGCCAGTTGATCGGGCGGCAGCACCATGTCGTCCCACTCAAAGACCGGCTCAATCTTGCGCGCCAGCGCGCCCAGCCGCAGCCCTGCCTGAGCCGAACAGCCGGCGTAGAGGTCTTCAAACGTCACTCGCGCCTCTTCGGGGGCGCGCCATTGAGCGAGGTTTTCGGCAAAGCTCATCGCCGCTTGAATCTGGCCCGCCGTCAGCTTAAAGCTCGAAGCCAGCGCCCGCGCCTCTGCCTCATCCGTGAGCAGGCCGTGCCGGCGCAGGTGGTCTTCCCAGAGCCGCTTTCGCTGTCGGTCGTCGGGAATCGGAAAATTCAGGTGAGCGAATGGGGCTCGGCTGAAAGGCGCGGGCAGGTTCCGGTTTTGATTGCCGAGCAAGAAAACCGGCGGCGAGAACGTGCCCATCATTTCAAGTAGCGAGTTCAAACAGGCGCGGCGCGCGTCGTTGGCGAGTAACACCTCAAACGCTTCAAGGCACAACGCCGCGCCCCGCAAAGCGGCTTCTCTGCCCAGCCGCCATACCGCCTCGTCAAAAGCCGGCTGCACGTCCGGCATCCGGCTAACATCGGCGACGAGCAGCCGGAGTCCGAGGTCGCGGCAGACTATTTCGGCGAGCGCTCGCTTGCCCGACCCCTCAGGCCCTGAGAAGAAGAAGACCGGCCCGCCAAAGGATTCTTCAGGGCGATTGCGCGGCGCTCTGATGAAATTGTTGATCTGCCCCCTGACCACTTCGTCTACGGGCAGCGATGGCGCGCCGGCTTCAGGACAAGCCAGTCGAGCCATGCCATCCAGTTGCGCATCAATCTCTGTGAAGCCGAGCAGGAAGT
>JBJMGU010000044.1:0-8629 GCA_045807765.1 Blastocatellia bacterium | reverse complement strand
TATGCCGCGGTGGGTGCTGCTTGTAGGAGATGCGAGCTATGACGGGAAGAACTATCTCGGATTGGGTGAAAACGATCTGGTGCCGACGAAGGTGATCTGGACGAACACGTTTGAGACGGCGTCGGATGACTGGCTAGCGGATGTCAATGGCGATGGGCTGGCGGATGTGGCGGTGGGCAGGCTGCCGGTGCGGACGCTGGCGCAGGCGCAAGCGATGGTTGGCAAGATCGTCAGCTATGACGGCAATCTAACGGATGGCGCGCTGCTTGTCGCCGACCGTAACGACGGGTTTGATTTCGAAGCGGCTACCAGCACCGTAAAAAGCCTCTTACCTGTCGGTATGAGGACAGAGCAGGTTATCCGCTCACAGACGGACGATACGACGGCAAGCCACGCAATCATCGATGCAATCAATCGCGGGCCGAAGCTGGTCAACTATGCCGGACACGGCTCGGCAAGCATCTGGCGCGGCAACCTGCTGACGAACGATAGCGTCGGGCTGCTGACGAACCAGCAGGCGCTGCCGGTGGTCGTCTCGATGACTTGCTTGAACGGATTGTTTAATGACCCGCGCAGCAACAGCCTCGGCGAAAGCCTGCTGCTTTCAGAGCGCGGCGGCGCGATTGCCGTCTGGGCTTCCTCGGCGCAAACGGTAGCCTACGGTCAGGCGCAGATGAATCAAGAGCTGATTCGCCAGCTCTTCCAGGGCACGAGTGTAAAAAATCAACCACTCACCTTAGGGGAAGCCGTCGCGAGGGCCAAAGCTGCGGTCAGCGACGCGGACGTTCGCCGAAGCTGGATCCTGCTCGGCGATCCGATGTTGCGACTAAGGTAGGGCGACCGCTGGCCACCGATAACGATCAGGCGATGGCGCAAGAGGCGCTTGGCGCGGCGCGGGCTTGTCCGCGGCCCGCGAACCACCTGCGGTGGGTTCCCCGGCAGGCGATGAACGATCATTTTGCTGCGCAAAATCCGGGCTGCGGACTTGCCCTGCCCCTACTCAACACACCGGGTCCTACTACCAGCGCGAACGAATGCTTGACGCGACCAGTTGATTGTGGTCAGATAGCTGCATCCTTCTGGTCGTCTAAGATTTAATCATTGCAGGATTGCTCCGGTCTGTGAGGACAGCCGATGATCAATCGTGACTACTACCAACTACTCGGCGTGCAGCAGGATGCCAGCACCGAGGAAATCCGTTCCGCCTACCGCAAGCGGATCAGCGTCATCCATCCGGATCGCTTCGACCCGGTGCGACAGCCTGAGCAATGGCAGGCCGCAAACGAGATGCTCATGGAACTGAACAGCGCCTATGACATCTTGCACCATCCCGGCAAGCGCGCTTCGTATGACGAGCGCTTTGCCCCGCGCCCCGTACAGCGCGCTTTACAGCGTGCCGTTCGTTGCCGCTTCAAAGACCTGCCGCAAGCGACACAGCAGCGGCTTCTGGTTCTTCAAAAGGGACACAGCCAGTTCTTCAAGCTGCAAAGCCAGGGCCCGGCCAATGTCTTTCGATTCAAGACCGGCAATTCTGTGCTGGCCTGGTGCGGCTTGCTTACGGCGGCGCTCTTGATCGGCCTGAGCGCGCAACTCTCATTCAGCGCTGGCGGTCTGATCAATCCTTCGCCGCTGGTCTGGGGCGTAACCTTTCTCGCGGGAATGATACTAGCCGGCGCCGTTTATCAACTGATTTGCTGGTATCGCTCGCCGATCAAAAACTTCGTTTACCTGACGCCGCTTTATTACATTCGAACGCGCCCCGGCCATGTCACTTTTCGCTGGCTGTGGAGCAGCGATACGCTGGTTGTAAAGCCGAATACCAATCGCCGCGCCTCGCAAAGCGGCGGCATGGTGGTTCTCGGCTTCGACAACCGGCCTGAGACGATTAAGCTCGGCTCGGAAGCCTCCGCCAGGGAAGTGGCCTATGCGCTGGGCGTCTGGGAGAAACTGATCCGCGACCTGGAAGGCGAACGCAGCAAGCTGCTCGACCAGCTCGATGCCTTTCCCGAAATCAGCGCCCGGCTCGGCAAACGCTCAGCGCCTGAGGCAAAGGCAGAGGCCACTCGCCCGACGCCAATCGATGACGGCGGCGCACGACATGGCTCGGTGGCGCTGCAACCCGATTGCTTTTATGTGAAAGGATGGTAAGCATTGATGACCGACACGACACTGCTGACCGAGCGCCCGGCCTATCGGGCGCTCGCCGCACATTACCAGCAGATCAAAGGCCGGCACCTGCGCGAGCTGTTTGCCGAAGACCCTGAGCGTGGCGAGCGCCTGGTCATTGAAGACCTCGGCATCTACTTCGACTACTCGAAGAACCGCGTCACCGATGAAACCATCGGGCTGCTCGTACGCCTGGCCGAAGCCTGCGGCGTTGCCGAGCGCCGTGACCAGATGTTTCGCGGCGACAAGATCAACCTGACGGAAAATCGCGCCGTCCTACACATCGCTTTGCGGGCGCCGCGCGATCAGACCATCCTGGTAGACAGTGTAAACGTCGTGCCGGAAGTTCACGCCGTGCTCGATCACATGGCGGCATTTTCGGACCGCGTGCGCAGCGGCGAATGGACCGGCCATACGGGCAAGGCGATCCGCAACGTCGTCAATATCGGCATCGGCGGCTCGGACCTCGGCCCGGTCATGGCCTACGAAGCGCTGCGCCATTACAGCGCCCGCGATATGACGTTTCGCTTTGTCTCGAACATTGACGGCACAGACTTTGCCGAAGCCACCCGCGACCTCGACGCCGAAGAGACATTGTTTATCGTCTCGTCAAAGACCTTCACGACGCTTGAAACCATGACCAACGCGCAGACGGCTCGCGCCTGGGCGCTCGGCTCGTTGCGCGACGAAGCGGCGATTGCCAAACATTTCGTCGCGGTTTCGACCAACGCCGAAGAGGTGACGAAGTTCGGCATAGACACCGCCAATATGTTCGGCTTCTGGGACTGGGTCGGCGGGCGTTATTCGATGGACTCGGCCATCGGGCTTTCGTCCATGATCGCCATCGGGCCGGACAATTTCCGCGAGCTGCTCGCCGGCTTTCATGCGATGGATGAGCATTTCCGCAGCGCGCCGCTTGAGAAGAACCTGCCGGTGCTGATGGGCTTGCTGGCGGTCTGGTACAACAACTTTTTTGGCGCGCAGACGGTCGCCGTGCTGCCCTACGACCAGTACCTCAAGCGCTTTCCGGCTTACCTGCAACAACTGACGATGGAATCAAACGGCAAGCGCGTGACGGTAGACGGCGCGGCGGTTGACTATGACACGGGGCCGATCTACTGGGGCGAGCCAGGCACCAACGGCCAGCATTCGTTCTACCAGTTGATTCACCAGGGGACGCGGCTGATCCCGTGCGACTTCATCGGCTTCTGCCGCTCGCTCAACCCGCTCGGCAATCACCATGACCTGTTGATGGCGAACCTGTTGGCGCAGAGCGAGGCGCTGGCATTTGGCAAGACGGCGGACGAGGTGCGCGGCGAAGGCGCGCCCGATTGGCTGGTGCCGCACCGCACATTTACCGGCAATCGCCCTTCGAATACCCTCCTGCTTGAACAGTTGACGCCTGAAGCGCTGGGCAAGCTCGTGGCGCTGTACGAGCATAGCGTCTTTACGCAAGGCGTGATCTGGAACATCGATTCCTTTGATCAGTGGGGCGTCGAACTCGGCAAGGTGCTTGCAAAGCGCATCATCCCTGAGCTGTCGAGCCAGGATGCGCCTGCGCATGACAGCTCGACCAACGCGCTCATCCGTCGCTACCGGAAGATGAAGTAAGCGAAAGCCGTGGCCTGCCGCGTCCGCAGAGCAGCGGCTTACCCATTGTGTGACAAAACGTAATTAAATTATTGACACGCTCCAGGGCCGGTGTTACAACCATACCGTCGCAGATGATTGAATTCCTTCAGCCGCCCTGCCCCTCCGAACCAGCTCTCATTGCCTGTCGCATACCGTCCCCAGACAGCCTCCCGGCGCCGCGCCCGCTTTGTTGGCGATGCCGCAAGGCGCACGATTCGGCAAAGCTTTTAAGAGTTCATCATTTTCAGCGCTAGTGGCGCGCCCCGCGAACCATCAACGGGCTGTCGCGCGAGCGCTACCGCCGCCGAAAAATTGTGTGGACGCTCGGCGGCGTTGCGAAAGCTGGTACTGGGAATTATGTCGGCAAAACTGGGCGAAACCCTTCTTAAAGACAACCTCATCACGCCGCAGCAGCTCAAAGAAGCGCTCGACTATCAACGCATCAATGGCGGGCGACTGGCCTCAACCCTGGTCAAGCTCGGCATGCTCAGCGACGAGGAGGTCACGGCGGTCCTCAGCCGTCAGTACGGCGTGCCGTCTGTCAATCTCGACCTCTTTGAAGTTGACCCGGCTGCCGTCGCCTTAGTGCCGCAAGAGACTGCCGAGCGCTATTCGGTGCTGCCGCTGTCGCGCGTCGGGGCGACGCTGACGCTGGCGATGGTTGACCCGACAAACGTGTTCGCCATAGATGACATTAAATTCATGACCGGGTTATCGGTTGAGCCGGTCGTCGTCAGTGAGACCGCTCACCAGCTTGCCTTCCGAAAGTATTACGGCACTTCGCGCGAGATGGAACTGGCACGGGTCATGGAAGACCTGGTCGCCGAGACCACCGCGCTGCCGGATTTCGGAGAAGAATTCGACCAGCTCGAAGTCGAGCCCGCCGAAGAAGAGATCGATCTTGAAAACCTTGAGCGCATGAGCGAGGACGCGCCGGTCGTCAAGCTGGTCAACGTCATCCTGGTTGACGCGCTCCGCCGCGGCGCTTCCGACATTCACATCGAGCCGTACGAAAAAGAGTTCCGCGTGCGCTTCCGCATGGACGGCGTGCTCTACAACATCATGAGCCCGCCCATGAAGATGCGCGATGCGTTGACTTCGCGCATGAAGATTATGGCGCGGCTCGACATCGCCGAAAAGCGCTTGCCGCAGGACGGGCGCATCAAGATTCGCGTCCGCCTCGACGGGCGCTCGCGCGAGCTCGACTTCCGCGTTTCGACGCTGCCGACGATTTTCGGCGAAAAGCTCGTTCTCCGCCTGCTCGACAAAGAGAACCTGCGCCTCGACATGACGCAGCTCGGCTTCGAGCCGGCGAGCCTCAGTAAATTTAAGCGCAACATCTCCAAGCCCTACGGCATGGTGCTGGTCACCGGGCCGACCGGGTCGGGCAAGACCTCGACGCTTTACTCGGCACTACAGAGCCTGAACACGATAGACACCAACATCATGACGGCGGAAGACCCTGTCGAGTTCAACCTGCCCGGCATCAATCAGGTGCAGATGAAAGAGTCCATCGGCTTGAATTTCGCCGCGGCCCTGCGCTCGTTCCTGCGCCAGGACCCGAACATCATCCTGGTCGGCGAAATCCGCGACTTCGAGACCGCCGAGATCGCCGTCAAGGCGGCGCTCACCGGTCACATGGTTTTATCCACGCTGCATACCAATGACGCGCCCTCGACCATCAGCCGCTTGATGAACATGGGCATCGAGCCGTTCCTGGTCGCCACCTCGGTCAACCTGATTCAGGCGCAGCGCCTCATCCGGCGCATCTGCAAAGAGTGCAAGGCGGAAGTCCACACGCCGGACGAGGCGATGGTTGACGTTGGTTTCCCGGCGAGCGAGATCAATGAGATTCGCACCTTCAAAGGCGCGGGCTGTTCGGCCTGCAACGGCACCGGCTACAAAGGCCGCGTCGGCCTGTACGAAGTGATGGAGGTGACCGACGATCTGCGCGAGCTGATCCTGGTCGGCGCGTCGGGGCTGGAGTTGCGGCGCAAGGCGATTGAAGAAGGCATGCTGACTTTGCGCCAGAGCGGCCTGGAAAAGATTCGTCAAGGCGTGACGACGATTGAAGAGGTCGTTAGAGAAACAGTGAAGTAGGAGTCAGAAGTCAGGAGTCAGGAGTCAGAATAGAAACCGCGGCGCAGCAAGTGTACTCACTGCCGCCAACTTCCTTTTCCATTCTGTCTTCTGTCTTCTGACTCCTGACTCCTGGAGGTTCTATGCCAGACATTGCGTTGAGCGATTTACTGAGAAAGATGATCGAGCAGGGCGGCTCGGACTTGCACATTACGACTAATTCGGCGCCGATGGTGCGCGTGCATGGCACGTTGAGGCCGCTTGACTATGCCGAGTTGACGCCCGCCGAAACCAAGCAGCTTGCTTATTCGGTGCTGACCGACGCGCAGAAGCACCGCTTTGAAGAGACCCTGGAACTCGATTTTTCATTCGGCATCAAGGGGCTGTCGCGCTTTCGCGCCAACCTCTTCAACCAGCGCGGCGCGGTGAGCGCCGTCTTCCGCTCGATCCCTTACGACATTCGCTCGTTTGAAGACCTTGGCCTGCCGGCGGTCGTGCAGACGCTCTGTGACAAGCCGCGCGGCTTGATCCTGGTCACCGGGCCGACCGGCTCCGGTAAGTCAACGACGCTTGCGGCCATGCTCGACAAGGTCAACCGCGACCGTCACGAGCACATCATCACGATTGAAGACCCCATTGAATACCTGCACGGCCACAAGAACTGCATCGTCAACCAGCGCGAAGTGCATGCCGATACGCATTCGTTCGGCAGCGCCCTGCGCGCCGCCCTGCGCCAGGACCCGGATATCGTGCTGATCGGCGAAATGCGCGATCTCGAAACCACCGAAACAGCGCTGCGCATCGCTGAAACCGGCCACTTGACGTTTGCAACTTTGCACACCAACTCGGCGGTGTCATCGATCAACCGCATCATTGACATCTTCCCGTCCGGCCAGCAGTCGCAGATTCGCACCCAGTTATCGATGGTGCTTGAAGGCATCCTGACCCAGTCGCTGCTGCCAAAGGCCAACGGTCAGGGGCGTGCATTGGCGATGGAGATATTGGTGCCAAACTCGGCCATCCGCAACCTGATCCGCGAAGACAAAGTGCATCAGGTTTACTCGATGATGCAGACCGGCCAGGAGAAGTATGGCATGCAGACTTTCAACCAGTCGCTGGCCAGTCTCTATTTCAAGAAACAGATCACTCTGGAGATGGCCATCGCGCGCTCGTCGAACGCCGACGAGTTGCAGGACTTGATCAATCGCGGCGCGGCGGCGCTGCAAGCCCCGATGCGCCCGACAGGCCCGGCGACGCCCGGCGCGCGGCCTAACGTGCCGCTCGGTCGCGTTGGACGCTAAACGAGAATGATGAACGATGAATGATGAATGATGAATTGTCGGAGTAAGCACCCATCGCAATGGGAGTGGTTGCCTTTAATTCATCATCCATCATTTCTCACTCATCATTTGACGGTGCCCCTTTGAATGAGAGAGACAAGTTATTAGCAGGAGGCTACGATGCCGACTTATGTGTATAAGGGTCGCAATCGCTTAAACGAGATCGTCGTCGGCGAGCGGGTTGCCGCAGATCGCTCAGCGCTTGAGAGTATGTTGCGCCGCGAGCAGGTCATTCTGACCAGCGCCCGCGAGAAGGGCCGCGAGATCAGTCTGCCGAAAGTGGGACGCGAGAAGGTCAAGCACAAAGACCTGGCGCTATTCACGCGTCAGTTCTCGGTGATGTTGGACGCCGGTCTTCCGCTGGTGCAGTGCCTGGAGATTCTCGGCCAGCAGTCGGAGAACAAGGCATTCCAGAAGATCATCTTTCAGGTGCGCTCCGATGTCGAAGCCGGTATGACACTGGCCGATTCGATGGCCAAGCATCCGCGCGTCTTCGAGTCGCTGTACACCAACATGGTGGCGGCGGGCGAAACCGGCGGTATTCTCGACATCATCTTGCAGCGCCTGTCAACTTACCTCGAAAAGATGGTCAAGTTGAAAAGCGACGTCAAGAGCGCCCTAGTTTACCCGATAGCCGTCATCATCATCTCGATCATCGTGATCTCGATCATCATGATCGTCGTCATCCCGGCGTTTAAGAACATCTTTGAGGGCTTGCTGGGACCGGGCGAGAAGCTGCCGTGGCTGACCGAGGTGGTCGTTTCAATGTCGTCGTTCCTGGCGGGCTTCTGGTGGCTGATTGGCATCGTCGTCGCCGTCCTCGTCTTTTCGATGAAGGCATGGTACAAGACCGAAAAGGGCCAATACTTCCTTGATGGGCTGACCTTGCGCCTGCCGATCATCGGCCAGATCATGCGCAAGATCGCCGTCTCCCGCTTCAGCCGCACACTTTCAACGCTGCTCAGTTCGGGCGTGCCGATTCTAGAGTCGCTAGAGATCACCGCGCGCACTGCCGGCAACATCATCGTTTCGGAAGCCATTCGGAAGGTGCGCACAGGCATCGAACAAGGGCAGACGTTCGTCGAGCCGTTGAAGGCGAGCGGCGTCTTCCCGGTCATGGTGTCACAGATGATTGGCGTCGGCGAACAGACCGGCGCGCTCGACGCCATGCTGTCGAAGATCGCCGACTTCTACGAGCAGGAAGTGGATTCGGCCATCGCCAATCTGTTGAGCCTGATGGAGCCGGCGATGATCATGTTTCTCGGCGTCACCATCGGCACTATCGTCATTGCCATGTACCTGCCGCTGTTCTCGCTGATCGGCAAGCTGGCAAGCAGTCACTAGAACGTTCGGCGGTCATCCAAGCATCGGCCTCAAGGGAAAGACGCCAGGAAGGGCATCCTTCCTGGCGT
>JBJMGU010000043.1:0-13042 GCA_045807765.1 Blastocatellia bacterium | reverse complement strand
GGTGGCGGACGCTGCGTTCGGCGAGACGGGCGAGGACGGGGAGGCTGAGCGGCGACATTCGTGGTTTTCGCGCCGCCGGCTCTCTACTTGACGACCGAGGCCGCACGCGCCTGTGGGACGTGCGTATCATCACCGCCGTGACGTTGCGCGATCAGCGCACGCGCAAGATTCTCTATCAGGATCAACGCCTCGATTTCAACGGCGAATATGAGCTGTCGGACGATCCGCAGAGCTTCTTCAACGAAGAGAACCCGGCGGTCGACCGCATCGCAAGAGAGTTCGCGCAGGCGCTGGTTTCGTCCATTCTGGAAGGACTGTGAGCCGAAGATCGCCCAAAAAGAAACTTGATGGCTTGAGCTTCGATGACCTGCGACGACAGGTCAAGGCGGGGCAGATCGAGCCCCTCTACGCCTTTCTCGGCGAAGAGAATTACTATCACGACCACGCCCTGCGGTTGCTGGCCAACACGCTCGACGAAGGCGGACGACTGTTCAACTATTCGGTGATCGCCATCGGCAGCGACCTGAGTCCCGGCAGAAAAGCGAACGCATGGTCGCTCATCGAAACCGCCAACATGACGCCGATGATGGCCGAGCGGCGCATCGTCGTGGCGCGCGATTTCGACAAGATCAAAGAAGATGAGATCGATCTGGTGCTCGATTATTTGAAGCGTCCGTCGCCGACGACGACGCTGGTCTTTCAGGCCGCCTCGCTCGACCAGCGGCGCAAGCTGACGGCGGCGCTGATGAAGACATGCACACTGGTCGTCTTTGAGCGGTTGTCGGAAGAGAAGGCGAAGCGCTGGGTCGAAGAATTCCTGCGGCGGCGCGGCTTTTTGATCGAGCCGATGGCGCTCGGCCATCTCATCGGTCTGGTCGGCACACAGCTGATGCGGTTGGTCAACGAGCTTGAAAAACTGATGAGCTATGCCGCCGGCGGCACAATCACCGACCCGATGATTACCGATCTGGTGCCGCGCGCCCGCGAGCACAGTAGTTGGGAGCTGTGGGACGCCATTATCGAGCGCCAGCGGGTGCGCGCGCTCAGATTGATGGAGCGGTTACTCGAAGACGGCAGCGAGCCGCTGGCCATCCTCGGAGCGCTCGCCGGCTTATATCGCCGAATGCTGGCGGCCAAAGAGTTGATGGCGCGCCAAGCGCCGACCGACGAGATCAACCGTGCCACGGGCCGCTTCGGGCGCAACGCCGAACTGTTCAACGGGCGCGTGCTGCGCACCTCGCGCGAAGAGATCGTCCACGGCCTGCGGCGCATCGCGCAGACCGACAACGCCATCAAGAATTCCGAAGCTACGCCGCGCTTGCAGATGCAATATCTCATTGCCGAATTAACTTTGCCCGAAAGCGCCCGCTGGGGTATATTCGGTTAAATGATGAACAATGAATGATGACTGATGAATTGCCGGAGGGCAGGCGGTAGCCTAAAGGCTGCCGTAAGCCTACCGCGCCCATTGCGGTGGGACTGGCCTCCCTCATTCATCAGTCATCATTCATCATTTCTCATTCAGGAGGAGCCTGATGCCCATCTTTGCACACGAAGAGAACCCGCTCAACGATCAGGAATGGGAAAACATTAAATCCGTAGTCATTAACGTCGCCCGCCGCCGCCTGATCGGTCGCCGCATTGTTGATCTGCACGGGCCGCTCGGCCCCGGCGTGCAGACCATCGTTCACGATCACTTCGCCGGCACGACCATGGGACGCATCGGCCTGCTCGGCGAAGAAGAGGATGACCCGGTGCGTTCGGTGCGGCGCGAGAGCGGTATCATCCCGATCATCTACAAAGATTTCATCCTCCACTGGCGCGACATCGAGACTGCGCGGCAGACCGGCGCGCCGCTCGACGTGGCGGCGGCGGGAGCCGCCGCGGCGTTTTGTGCCGACGCCGAAGACGATCTGATCTTTAACGGCAACCAGGAGATGGGCTACGAAGGCTTGATGGTTGTCGACGGGCGGCAGGTTATCACGCGACGCGACTGGACGCAGGCGGGCAACCCGTTTCAAGACGTAGTGGACGCGACACAGACGCTCGTCGAGCGCGGCTTTTATGGGCCTTACGCGATGGTCGTCAGCCCACGCCTCTACACGCAAATGCATCAGGTGCATCCCGGCACCGGCACGCTAGAGATCGAGCATATCCGTCAGCTGGTCACCGACGGCGTTTATCAATCGCCGCTCATCCGCGATGGCTTTGGCCTGATTGTCTCGACCGGCGCGGCCAACTTCGACCTCGCGGTGGCGCAGGATTTGACCGTCGCTTATCTCGGCGCCGAGCACATGAATCATCCCTTCCGCGTCTTCGAATCGGTCTATCTGCGCATCAAGCGGCACAGCTCGATCTGCACGCTCGAACCCGGTACGACGGAAACGAAGCCAGCACGCAAGCGCGGATGATTCAAATCAATGAGCGCACACAGAAAAAAGCGAACGGCTCGCGAGCCGTTCGCTTTTTCTTTTGAAGGGAAGTGGGTTGATTGCTGACGGGCCGGACGCCCAGCTAGGCGGCCATCTCGTTGACACGCACCGTCAGGCGCGACTTGTAGCGCGCCGCTGCGTTGCGATGCAGAACGCCTTTCTGAATCGCCTTATCGATCAGCGCCACGGTTTCGTTCAGCGCCGTCCGCGCCTGCCCCGAATCGCCGGCCTCGATGGCGGCGCGCAGGACCTTAACCTGAGTGCGCAGGCGGCTGCGGTTGCGGCGGTTGACTTCGTTGCGGCGCTCGTTCTGACGGATGCGCTTTTCGGCTGACTTATGATTGGCCATGCTTCTCGTTTCTCCTCATTACTGCCAAGAAAATCATCTTGAAAAAAGACTAAAAGAATACCTGCCCAGGCACGCGCGTGTCAAGTATTGGGCTCGATGCGCGTTTGCGCGGAGCCGGCTACGACTCGAATTCAACCACCAGCCGGCTAGGGAAAGGCCCGTCAAATTGTAGCCGCCCCTCGTCGCCCGCCGCCCGCCTGATGGCCTTCAGGCGCAACAAGCGTTGCAAAGCGACCGGCAGTTGAACGCGGTTGATGTATTCGCCAAAACAGGTGTGCAGACCGTAGCCGAAGTGCAGGAATGGTTCGGTTGGGCGATTGCTGCGGAACTCATCAGGGGCAGGGAACGCTTCAGGGTCGAACATGGCCGCCAGCGTCCCGGCAAAGACCAGTGTGCCTTCCGGGATGGTCGCCTCGTGGCGGCTGCCCTGCGCCAGCGTATAAGGCTTGTCACAATGGCGTATGATGATCGGATTGTGCGGATTGAAGCGCAACGCTTCAAACACATAGGCCGACAGCAAGCGGTCATCGCCATTGCGGGCGGCCTGTTGACTGGCTTGCAACTGCTCAGGGCGACTTAAGAGCTGGTCGAGCGCCTGGGTTGCCGTTTTCGAAGTCGTTTCAATGGCGCCGAGAATCGTGCCACTGACGTTGCGGCGAATCCAGGCATCATCAATGACAGGCTCCGTCTGATTCTGCATACGCAGCAGTCGCGTCAGGAAATCGTCACGTCCGTTCTGACCTGCGGCCATCTCAGCTTTTCGCCGGGCGATCAACTCATCCATGTAATCGTTCATCTGCCGGGCGGCAGTGTCGGCTGTCGCTGTGACCTGCGAGTCGTTATTGAGGTTCAGGAAGATGTCACGGAAGATCGCCCGGTGCCAGCCCATCGTGGTGGCTTCGTTGGGGCCGGGCACGCCGAAATAGTCGGCGACCAGCCGCGTCGCCACCAGCCTGAATAACCCGTTGACGACTTCGATTTTGCCATCGGGCCGCGCCGCTTCGATCAGTTGATCGGCGTGGGTGCTGACGAAGCCGGCAATGCGCGGCAGGTCATCCGCGGGATGTGTCGCCTGTCTGAGCAAGCTATTCTCGCGGGTGTATGACTCGCCGCGATCCATGCCGAGAAAAAAAGCCCCGCTGGTGCGCTCCATCTTTGCGGCGTAGATTTGCCGGACGGTGAAATGCTCGTCTTGCGCCAGCACCTCGGTCACGTCTGCGTGCCGTGTAACGACAGCAAAGCCGCGAACAAGCAGGATGGGCTTATGCTCGCGCAAGCCGGCAAAGAGCGTCCGCAGCACTTCGGGATTGGCCAGCCAGTGTTGCAGTCTAGCCACGGCATGTTCTTTCAGGTTGCTGAAATCTTTTTCGAGGCGCGCCTCTTCGTGGAGCGCAGCGGTCCACAACCGGTGAAGGTGCGTCTCTTCTTTGGCAAAGAACGCCGCAAAGAACGCTTTGATCGCTGCCAGTATTCGATTGAACATGACCGCTCCTTTATCTGCGAGCGCCTTTGGATGTGGCGCAAGGCGGTTAGCTTGCGAACTGACTGACGCACGCAAACCGCCTTGCGCCACATCCAAATTACACGCCGGTGGCCAAGTATTTCAGCGCCGTGATGCTCGGCAAGAAGAAGTAGCCGCCGCCCTTGACCTGCACAAAGCGCGGCACGTTGCGGATGCGCTGGCGAACCGGCTGCGCCTGGATGACCATGACCGTCATGTCGTCATTGTCGCCGGTGACGCCGTCTTTGTTGTCGTAAAGGCCGTCGAATTTCTGATCGTCCACCCAGGTCTGCTGCACGAACTCGAATTGCCGTTTGATGCTGGCGTTGAGCGCAATGAAGATGATGCCCTGAGGCGCTTCGGTCGGAGGAGCCTTCGGGTCGTCCGATACTCCATAGGGTCGGCCCCTGCGGATGATCCGGTGGCGATTCGCGACGATTAAGGATTCTTCCGGGTTCGGCTCCATCGAATCACGCGGGTTCGAGCGGCGAATGTGTGAGCCGATTGGGCAGCGGTAACCGTGCGGGTCTTCCTGATGAAACTTGAAGGCGTTCAGCCGGCTGGCGTCTGCCGCAACCGCCGGGTCATCTTTCTCAGGACACAGGACCAGGGGTGCGCCGCTTGGCCAGCGCCCCATGAATTTCGCCGCCAGCTTCTGCCCGCCCTCGAAACTGCCGCCTTGCTGGTTCATGAATGCCCAGAAGGCCGCGACGTTCTGTTCCAGCTTGCGATAGACCATGTAGGTGCCGTTCTGGCCAAAGTCTTTGACATCGTCGCTGACCGGCTGGTCGGGCTGATCGGGGTCGGGCGGCACGAAAGGCAGTATCTTCTGTCGGTCGCTGGCAACCGGCACAGTCGGCGTGATGGGCAACTGGCCATAGGCGTTCGCGTAGCCGAGAATGAACTCGCCGGCCTTGATGGCTTCTTCACCGCTGCCATCTGTGTCGTCGGTATTCGCTCGTTTGTTGAAGCCCTCAACCGCGGGCTGCGATAACCCGTCACGAAATCCGAACGGCTCCTCGTTCCTCTCGTTGATAAAAGAGTCTTGCTCGTACAGCAACCTCACGCCGCCCGCCTGCGCCAGATGTTGATGCTGCTGCGCTGCAAGCTCATCTATCGCCGCCCTGTCGCGGCCATAGAGCATCAACAGGATGTGCAGATGATCTTTGGCAAGCGGCCCGCTGGGACCGCCCAACTCCCATTTGTCGGGAGCGCTTTCGCCGGTGTCGCCAAGCACACGGGCGCGATTCTCTTCCGCCATGCCCTCTTTGAATTCCCTGGAGAAGGTCTTCTTCGTGTCCTCGTAGCCGAGCTGCTGAAGCCCCGCATAGCTGAAAGCAATGTTCAGGCTGGTCCTGGGTCTCGGCGTCCCCTTTGGCCATCGCTCGGAGGTCGTCACCTGGGCGATGATGCCGCTCAGCCACGCCTTTGCTCTATCAGCATCCTCGACCTGGAGGAAGAGGTATTTCGAGTAGGGTTGATGCTTGTAGCCGCGGAGAATGACTCCTTGAATTTCGCTCAGGTTCAAATCCGTCATCGCAGTCTCCTATTGCGGAAGCGGTTGTCGTCGGCGCTTAGAAGAGTCGCAGCCAGCTTTCGGTGTCGGCGGCATTCAGCGCCGGCTCGATCTGGTTGCGCATAGTGAAATTATCGAGAATGTTTTTCACGGTCTCGTTAGCGTGGGCGCTGTACCAGACCTGCGTCGGAACCTGTTTGGCGCGTGCCCACTCTTTGAAGCGCTCTTCGTCTTTGGCCCCTTTCAAGAGCAAGAACTCGGTCTTTGGGAACTCGACCGTGTTGCTCCAGACCGCCGTCAGCCCGACGGCGGCTTTATCAATGAAGTCGCCGAGATAATTCTCCCAACTGCCGTCAAAGTTGCTGAAGAAGAGCAGCCGCCGGGAATTGTCAATCATCACCCAGCGCGCGAAGTGGATCGTCGGAATGCCGCCGAGCGACCCTTTGTACCAGTAGAGCCGCGCCGCCAGATTAATCACCCACAGCACAGATTTCAGCGTGTACAGCCGGAACGCTCCGTCTTTGATTTCGACGAGGTGCGTGAGCTGGTTCTGCACCTTGTGGTTTTCGCGGCTGAAGATCGCGTCATCTACCGGCACAAAGTTGATGGG
Source organism: Blastocatellia bacterium (assembly GCA_045807765.1). GTDB lineage: Bacteria > Acidobacteriota > Blastocatellia > UBA7656 > UBA7656 > DATENM01. Next base: position 6,634 of record JBJMGU010000043.1, on the reverse strand, counting down.
CATTTGCGCGTCTCCCTTCTCTTTTCTCCGCAGGACGAGCAGAAAAAGCCCGACGAGCAACAGCGGCGTCAAGAAGAGCAGCATCCGCACGATGAGCGGCAGGGGTAGAAAAAAGACCGGGAACGGCAAGAGTATCAGCAGGGCGACGACGAGTCCCAGGATCAGGCTGATGTGGCGCGTGACGAAGGACAGCTTCAGCGGATTGGTCTCCAGCCCGGCGCTCTGCGGCGAATGCAAGAAACCCTGGATGCGCCGGCGCACTTCATCTGCCGCCAACCCTTCGAAGTCGCCGCGGTCGCCTTGCTCGTCAAGAAAGCCTTCGATGCTCTGCCGCAAGCGCGTGTTGTTATGAATCTCTTTGGCCGACCTGCCGGTATAGGCCATGTAAAAGGCGTTATAGGGAATCATCTGTTTGCGGAAATACTGTTTGAATTGCTCTTTGTTTGCTGTCCCCGCGCTCGGATAGCCTTCGCAGTGGCCGTAAATCTGGTCGAAGCCGCTGGCGGCATGCTCGATGAAGGCGTCGAGCAGATCATCCAGGTCGCCGTCGTAATTGGCCTCCATTGCCAGATAGGGACGGTAGCCGCGGGCGGCATCTTTAGGAATGATGACCCAGCGGGCGAAATGGATCGTCGGAATGTCGTAGAAGCGAATATACTGGTTTGCCTTCGTGCCGCCAATGTCGTCGCCGATCAGGTTTAATAACTCTCGCAGCGATCCGTCCTGGTTGGGTTTGATGGGAGAAATCACCGTCAGCGCCCTTTGCTTCATAAGCCCTCGCGGTTATCCGTGTGGCTGAAATCAGCCCGGAATCCTGAACCTTCATTCTGATGAAGTAAGGGGAATAAGCAGAGCCGGCGTCGCCGGGCGAGCGCTCGGATCAAACCGACTTTAGGCTTTCCCTTACCAATTTTGGAGGAGCCAGCTACAACCGTGACTTAAAACACCGGTAATATATCACACAAAAATAAGGTGTCAACTTGCCGGTCTAATTTTTTCGGGAGGTCATTCGCCATACAGTTCCGGCTAGTCTTTACCAAAGCGCGTGACCGTGAAACGCTCGACGCGCACGGGTTCGTTGGAGCGGATGCCGGCTTTCATATGAACCGCTTGCCACTGCTCCTGCGCCGAATCAATGCCGGCGATGCGCGGCAATAACAACCCACGCCGGCGGCCATCAAGGGTTTCGATGATGACGCCGTACTGCGAGGGGTCGAGGTCTTCGACGCCGCTCACCGGCTCTGGGAGCGACAGCACGTCAACGCCATAAGTCAGGTCGCTCAACTCGTCGGGCGTCACCGGCAAAAAACGCGGGTCGCGGGTCGCCGCGCTGATGGCGTTCGCGATGATTTCGAAGGCGACGTTTTCACTGGCTGGTTGAATCGTGCCGATGCAGCCGCGCAATTCGCCGCTGCGCGCCCTTAGGGTGACAAACACCCCGGCGCGCTCGGCCAGTACGCCCGTCATTCCTTCCGGCGGCTCAATGATGTGGCCGTCGCCGATGAAGGCTTCGACGGCGCGGCGTGCCAGCTCCTGCGGTGTAAGATCACTCATAAGGTAGTTACCAGTTACCAGTTGCCAGTTGTCAGTTGCCGGATGTGAAGTCTCAATAACAGCTATCCGTCTGACAACCGGCAACTGGTAACTTATTCTCGATTTGCGTCAAACAACACGGCGACCATATAGCCGACGCCGAATGGGCCTTCATAGCTCAGCACTTCATGGTTGCGTGGGCGTTCATCCACGCCGCCGAGCGCGATAATTATTGAGCGATAGCCACACTCGCCGGCGCGCGTACATAAGTCTTCGTCTATGCCGACGACCTGGGCCGCATCGCCGTTGGCGATGGCCTCAACGATCTGTTCGTCAAACAGGTGCGCCGTCGGCTCGAAGGTGTAGGGGCCACCGACGATCAAACGGTGGCTCAGATCACCGCTGGCGACCAGCGCAATGCGGCGGTTAATCGAAGCGGCGGCCTGGGTGATGGCGCGACCGAACGCCAGATGTTTCGAGTTGTCTTGCAGGGTAAAGCCGAAGACGACAACGCTGCTGCGCCAGCCGGCTTCGTGCAGATAGTAAAGCGGCACCAGCGCGCCGTGATCGAGCCGCTGGTCGCGCGCCAGCCGCGCAAAACTAACACCCGCACTGGTGGCGCTGCGCTCAACCGCGTCGAGCAGTTCAAGGTCGTTCGGAAAAGCGAGACGCACTTGCGGCGCGTCAAAGTCACGGAAGTCGCCTTGCAACTCGACCTCGGCGCGCGCCGTGAAGCTATGCGGGTCGAGCGGCGAATGTGGCGAGATGACGACAACGGTTTCAGGCTGCGTGGCGAGCAAGCGTTTTGCGAAGTCGCGCATGGCCTGTTGCGAATCATTGACCCGCGCGATACGGTGGCCTCCGACTTCGGGCACCAGTAGCGGCGGGTGGGGAGCGATGCCGGCAAAGACAAGTGAGCCAGCCATGATGTATGTCCTCCTAGATGATCTCACCGGCCCGCAACAAGCGCGACTGCTCTGTAATTGAATCTTATCCCGCAACCCCAGCCCCGTCCAACCCGCATGGGCCAGCGGCGTCAACCTTGACTAGCCCGCAAACCGTCTGCTAGATTTCGCGGTTACAGCGAGCCATTGCGCGCTACATGTATAAATACCTGCCGCAGGGAATTTACCGATAGGAGGCTTGACATTAGTGAGCACGAATAAACGCTTGTTTACGTCGGAGTCTGTGACTGAAGGCCATCCCGATAAGATCGCCGATCAGATTTCCGACGGTGTGTTGGACGCTATTTTAAGCAAAGATCCGTATGGCCGCGTCGCCTGCGAAACCTTGCTGACTACCGGCCTGGTCGTCGTCGCCGGCGAGATCACCACCGAAGCCTGGGTTGACATCCCGAAGATCGTCCGCGAGACCATCCGCGACATCGGCTACACTCGCGCCAAGTACGGCTTCGATTGCGAGACCTGCGGCGTCATCACGGCGATTGACACGCAGTCGCCCGACATCGCCATGGGCGTAGACACCGGCGGCGCCGGCGACCAGGGCATGATGTTCGGCTATGCCACTAACGAAACCGCGGAGCTGATGCCGCTGCCGATCATGCTGGCGCATAAGCTGACGCGCCGCCTGTCGGATGTGCGCAAGGAAGGCTTGATGGATTACCTGCGGCCCGACGGCAAATCGCAGGTGACGGTCGAATACGAGAACCACAAGCCTGTGCGCGTCAACGCCGTGGTCGTTTCTTCTCAGCACTCCGAATCGGTTTCCAACGAACAGCTTCACGACGAAGTCATCCATCACGTCATCAAATCGGTAGTGCCGGAAGAGATGCTCGACGCCAACACGAAATTCTTCATCAACCCGACGGGCCGCTTCGTCGTTGGCGGGCCGCAGGGCGATACGGGGCTGACGGGTCGCAAGATCATCGTTGACACCTACGGCGGCGCCGGCGCGCACGGCGGCGGCGCATTTTCGGGCAAAGACCCGACGAAGGTTGACCGCTCGGCCAGCTACATGGCGCGCTACGTCGCCAAGAACCTGGTCGCCGCCGGCCTGGCCGAGCGCTGCGAAGTTCAGCTCGCCTACGCCATCGGCGTTGCCGAGCCGGTCAGCGTGCTGGTCGATACTCGCGGCACGGGCCGCATCGATGAAGAGAAGCTGTCGCAGATCGTCCGCGACCACTTCAAGCTGACGCCTGCGGGCATCATTGAAACACTCAACCTGCGCCGCCCGATCTTCAAGATGACCGCCGCCTATGGCCACTTCGGTCGCACAGAGCCGGAGTTCACCTGGGAGCGCACAGACAAGGCCGAGGCCCTGCGCCGCGCCGCTAATCTGTGAACTACAGGGACTAGGGGCTAGGGACTAGGAACTAGAGAAAAGATTCTCAGTGCTAACCCCAAGTCCCTAGCCCCTAGTCTCTAGTCCCTAACCTCTGGAGAAAAGAATGACGAGTAGCTCGAAAGTACCGAATTGCGATGTGAAAGATTTGGGCCTGGCGGCTGCCGGCAAGAAGCGCATCGAGTGGGCCGAGCGCGAGATGCCTGTGCTGCGCTTGATCCGCGAGCGCTTCGCCGAATCGCGTCCGCTCGAAGGCGCCAAGCTGGTCGCCTGCTGCCACATCACTACCGAAACCGCGAATCTGGCGCGCGCCTTGAAAGCCGGCGGCGCTGACGCCGTGCTGATCGCTTCCAACCCGCTCTCGACGCAAGACGACGTGGCGGCGGCGCTCGTGATCGAATACGGCATCCCCGTCTATGCTATTAAAGGCGAATCCACCGACACCTACCGTACTCACGTGAAGATGGCGCTCGACACCAATCCGAACCTGATCATTGACGATGGCTCGGATGTCATCGCCATGATGGTCAGAGAATATCCGCACCTGATCGATACGCTGGTCGGCTCGACCGAAGAGACGACGACCGGGCTGGTGCGTTTGCGGGCGCTCGAAAAGATGGGCCGCTTGACGTGGCCGGCCATCGCCGTGAACGACGCGCAGACCAAGCACTTCTTCGATAACCGTTACGGAACGGGTCAGTCAACGCTTGACGGCGTCGTGCGTGCCACCAACATCTTGCTGGCGGGCCGCACGCTGGTGGTCGTCGGCTACGGCTGGTGCGGCAAAGGCGTGGCGATGCGCGCGCGCGGTATGGGAGCGAACGTCGTGGTCACCGAAGTCAACCCGATCCGCGCCATCGAAGCGGTGATGGACGGCTTCCGCGTCATGACGATGGATAGTGCCGCGCCGCTCGGCGACATCTTCATCACCGTCACAGGCAACCGCCACGTCATTGATGGCCATCACTTCGCGCAGATGAAAGATGGCGCCCTCGTCGCCAACTCCGGTCACTTCGATGTCGAGCTGAATCTAGTGGCGCTCGCCGAGATGAGCGAGGAGCGCGAAGAGTTGCGCCCGTTCGTCGAGCAGTATCGCATCAAAGCGACAGGCAACCGCGTCATGGTGCTGGGCGAAGGCCGTTTGATTAATCTGGCGGCTGCCGAAGGCCATCCGGCTTCGGTCATGGATATGAGCTTTGCCAACCAGGCACTGTCGTGCGAATACCTGGTCACCAACAAGGGCAAGCTAGAGCCCGGTTTGCTATTGCTGCCCGAAGCGGTTGATAACGAGATCGCCTCGCTCAAGCTCGAAGCCATGAACATCAAGATCGATGAACTGACGCCGGAGATGATCGAATACATGAATACCTGGGAAGCGGGTACCTAGCGGAAAAATGATGAACGATGAATGAAGAATGATGAATTAGGGAGACCAGTCCCACTGCAATGGGGGCAGTAGGCTTACGGCAGCCTTAAGGCTACCGCCCGCCCTCCGGCAGTTCATCATTCATCATTTCTCATTCATCATTCGTCTTTTTGGGGTCGGGGTTTTTGCGGTCGGCTTTGCGGCGCGGCACCTGGCGGCGCTCGCCTTCGCGGGTGCTAAGGACGCTGCCATCGGGTTGCGGCTGTGGCTCGCGGCGCTCACCTTGCCGCCGGTCGCCGCCTGAGCGGCGGTCTTTGCCATTCCAATTGTTGTTGCTCATATCGATTGAGAGGTCGCGCTCGGATAGAAGGCCGGGACGCACTTGCAGATGGTCGGCAAGCAGACGCCGGATAATCGGCAAGGGCGTGGCGATGCCGGGAAATACCGGCTTCACGCGGCGCGGCGGTAAATCGTCAATCGTTTAGTCAGCCGTGCCGGAAGCCGACGACTCGCCGGTCGCTTCAGTGCTGGTGCTGCCGGTTTCGGCTGCCGGCTCGTCCGCCGTGGCCGGTTCGCTCGTCGTGGCCGGTTCGGCAGTTTGCCCTTGACTCTCCGTGCCTTCAGCCTTGTCGCCTTCAGCCTCGGGCGAGTCGGTGAAGAATTCTTTCAGCTCTTTGCCGGGCTTAAAGTAAGGGACACGCTTGGCCGGCACATCAACCGGTTCGCCGGTCTTTGGGTTGCGGCCACGGCGCGGGCCGCGCTCGCGGGTGCGGAAGCTGCCAAAGCCGCGCAGTTCGACCTTTTCGCCTTTGTGCAGCGCCCCGATAATCGAATCAAAAACTGTTTCGACAATCACTTCCGCATCGCGCTTGTTCAGCTCCGCGGCGCGCGCTACTTCTTCTACAAGCTCTGCTTTCGTCATCGGACTCCTGTTGGCCGCCGCTGGCGGCTTTTATGATTATGCTGTTATTGTGCCGCGCCCGCCTGAGAGCAGCGAGCGCGCCGGTCCCTTGATGCGTAACACTCCCGAGCCCCGGCCTGAGCCGATTGGTTCAAATCACGCACAAGTATCTACAGCTAAAGGCCAGAAATCAAGCGGAAATGATGAACGATGAATGATGAATGATGAATTACCGAGAAGCGGCCAGGCTGTAATGAGCGTTAGCTCCGGCAGTTTATCACTCATCGTTCATCATTCATCATTTCCTGCGCCGGTTGTCAGGAGCGCGAACCATCCACTACAATACAGCGCGAACGAAGCTCGAATTACCAAGACAACGCCGATGCCCTTTCCCGAAGCCGCAAGGATAGAACTGCCGATATTGCAGGAGCTAGAAGCCACCGGCGGCAGCGACCAGTTGCGCTACCTCTACGACCGGCTGGTGCATTACTTTCCGCAGTTGACCGCCGATGATTTATTGAGCCGCTCGCCGT
>JBJMGU010000042.1:0-16349 GCA_045807765.1 Blastocatellia bacterium | reverse complement strand
TATCGATGATCGTGCCGTCCATACCAGTTCCAATCAGCCCGCCAGATTAATCAACAATGGCCGGATAAGCCAGCGCGCAGATGAATGGGGAAAAGGCATTCTCTAACTGCCGCCGCGATTGGTCAAGCGGTGTACGCCTCGCGGCTTTTCAATCTTCGGGTTTTGCTTTAGCCTTTCAGCGCAACATCAACACCATCTTGCCTCAGGAGACAAGCGATTGAGCTGGGAGCCGGAAGTCGAAGAGATCAAGCGCCGCACCGAACTCGCGAAACAGATGGGCGGCGAAGCCAACGTTGCGCGACACCATACCAATGGTCGACTCACCGTGCGCGAACGCATCGAACGCTTGCTCGATAGCCATTCATTTCATGAAGTCGGCGCGCTGGCGGGCCGCGCCACTTATGAAGATGGTCAACTGGCTTCGTTCACGCCATCGAATTTCGTCTTCGGCACGGGCCGCATAGATGGGCGCAAGGTCGTGGTCGGCGGCGACGACTTCACAGTGCGCGGCGGCGCGGCGGATGGCGCAGTCGGCTACAAAGCGGTCTACGCTGAGCGGCTGGCGCGCGAGTTCCGCGTGCCGCTGGTCCGACTGGTTGACGGCACGGGCGGCGGCGGCAGCGTCAAGACCATCGAGACGATGGGCCGGACCTACGTGCCGCCGCTACACGGTTGGGACATCTCTGTGGCCTTGCTCGCGGAAGTCCCGGTCGTCGGCGCATGTCTCGGCTCGGTCGCAGGGCTCGGCGCAGTGCGCGTCGTCAACTCGCACTTTTCGTTGATGGTCAAAGGCACGGCGCAGCTCTTCGTCGCCGGCCCACCGGTCGTCGAGCGCAGCGTCGGCGAGAAGGTCGGCAAGGAAGAACTCGGCGGCTCGCACATCCACGCGCACGGCAGCGGCTGCGTCGACAACGAGGTCGGCAGCGAAGACGAAGCCTTCGCGCAGATTCGCACCTTCCTCGGTTACTTGCCGTCGAATGTTTGGCAACTGCCGCCGCGCCGCGACACGAATGATTCAGTGAACCGCTCAGAAGCGGACTTGCTCTCGATCATCCCGCGCGACCGGCGGCGCGGCTACCCAGCGCGGCGGCTGGTCGAGTTGATCGTTGACCGCAACTCATTCTTTGAGATCAGCCGCTTTTACGGACGCCCGCTGATCGCAGGGCTGGCGCGGCTGAACGGTTATGCGGTCGGCGTGATGGCCAACGACCCGCACTTTCACGGCGGCGGGCTGGACGCGCCGGCGAGCGAAAAGCTCGTCCGCTTCGTTGACCTCTGCGACACCTTCCACCTGCCAGTCGTCAACCTCGTAGACCAGCCGGGCTTCGTCGTCGGCACCAAAGCCGAGCGCGCCGGCACAGCGCGTTATGGCGCGCGGGCGATTGCCGCCATCTATCAAGCCCGCGTCCCGTGGGTGAGCGTCTTGCTGCGGCGTTGTTATGGCGTGGCGGGCGCGGCGCACGGCAACACCAACGGGCTGAACCTGCGCTATGCATGGCCGTCGGGCGATTGGGGTTCGCTGCCTATCGAAGGCGGCGTGATGGCGGCTTATCGGCGCGACATCGAATCGTCGCCAGACCCGGAAGCACGCCGCCAGGAGATCGAAGAGACCTTGAACCAGTTGCGCTCGCCCTTCCGCACCGCTGAAGCCTTCGGCGTCGAAGAGATCATTGACCCGCGCGAGACGCGCCCCATTCTCTGCGACTGGGTCGAGACGGCTTACAGCTTGTTGCCCATGCAACTGGGACCAAAACTCAGGGGCTTCCGCCCCTGAGAGTGACAAGTGACAAGCGAAAGGGAGTCAGGATTCAGAAGTCAGGAGTCAGAATAAAAGCAGAGGCGCGAGAAGTGTGCTCACTGCCGCCGACTTCCTTGTTCATTCTGACTCTTGACTCCTGACTTCTGAATCCTGGGCTTGTCACTCTGATGGGAGTTTCCATGGCGAGCGGTAGCGGCGCGTCAAATAGCCGTGCGCCTCGTCGTCGCTGACGAAGGCTTCTTTTTCAGCATCCCAGCGCACCTGCCGGCCAAGTCGGAAGGCGATATTGCCGAGATGGCAGGCGATCATCGAGTTGTGACCGATCTCGACATCCGAGTTCGGCAGTTGCCGCGAACGCACCGAGTCAACGAAATTCCTGATATGCAAGAGGTGGTAATCATCGCCGCCGCTTCCCTGGCGCGGCATGCCGGCGTCTTTATAGCGCGCTTTGCCATTGACACGCTCGCTTTCGGGATAGACCTCCCAGCCGCCGCGATCAACCACCAGCATCCCATTGTTGCCGTGGAAAGCAACGCCGTGGTCGCGCGCTTCAGGGCCGCGCCCGATGGCCGTCGCATGCTCCCAGACCATGCTGTAATCGGGATATGACCAGATGACCTGCTGCGTGTCCGGGGTCTCTTCGGCATCGTCGGGGAACCCGAATTTGCCGCCGACTGCTGCGGCTGAAAGCGGCGCTTTGACGTTCATCGCCCAGTTGGCAATATCGATCATGTGCGCGCCCCAGTCGGTCATCAAGCCGCCGGAATAATCCCAGTACCAGCGAAAGTTGAAGTGAAAGCGATTCTTGTTGAAAGGTCGCTTCGGAGCTGGGCCAAGCCACATCTCGTAATCCACTGTCGCCGGCGGCTCGCTATCGGCAACCGGCGCGATGTTGCCCATCCAGTTCTGATAAGCCCAGGCGCGCACCACGCGAATCTTGCCGAGCTTGCCGCTGCGCACATATTCCACCGCGTCTTTATAGTGAGCGGCGCTGCGCTGCTGCGTCCCCATCTGGACAATGCGATTGTGCCGGCGCGCGGCCTTGACCATTGCGCGGCCTTCGCCAATGCTGATGGCCAGCGGCTTCTCGACGTAAACATCTTTGCCTGCCTGGCAAGCCATAATCGTCGGCAGCGCGTGCCAGTGGTCGGGCGTGCCGACGATGACGGCGTCGAGGTCGCGGAGATCAAGCACCCGGCGAAAGTCGCGCGTCACCAGTTGCGGGTGTTGCGAGTAATCGCCTTCGACCATCTTCTGAGCGCGCGCCGCTTGCTCGTCGTCTACGTCGCAGAGCGCGACACATTCGACGTTCTTGACCTTCAGCATCTGGCGCAGATCATTGCGGCCCATGCCGCCGCAGCCAATCAGGCCGACGCGCAGGCGGTCATTAGCGCCGGCGACATTGTTCGTGGATTGCGCGGTCACGCCGGTGGCGGACAATGCGGTATAGGTCGCCACCGCGACCCCGCCTTCTAGCGACTGCTTGATGAATTGGCGGCGATTTTTTGAAGCCATATTCACCTCCTATCTGGCGCGGCGCGCTCGCGGGCCCGCCTGTATTCAACTGAAGCCCTTTGGGTTGATTGAAAGATGATTCGTTGATGCGCCGCCAATATAGCATCTGCCGTCGAGTGAATTCAAACAACGGTGACGCACGCAGACGGACAGTCGGGAGAGACAATCGTAACCAATCGCGAATTGCCGGCGTAGTTACTGTCGCTAGGAAATCTCATGGGCTTAGCTCTCCAAGCCTGCCGCGTTCTGCGTGGCAGGCCCTTTTTGTTAGCGGCAAGGAAGCTCTCAGCCCGTCCATTGCCAGCAGCGGAGCCGCCAGTCTCGCCCCTCCGCGACCAGCGCGGCTTTGTATCCGTCACCGGCAAGCACATCAATCAGAGACCAGCGGTTAATATCTACGGTCGCGAGCCTGCTGAGTAACGCCGCAGGCTCGCCCGGTGCCAGCGACACATCGAACTGATCGAGCGGTAACGATAGCCCCTCGCCTCTGGCCTTAACAAATGCCTCTTTGCGTGTCCAGCAGTTGAAGAAGGCTTCCACCTTTTTGTCGGCAGGTAGCGTGCGCAAGCACGCCGCTTCAGCAGCCGAAAAGAAGCGCTCGGCGATCTGTTCGGCGGCGACATCGTTGCGAACGAATTCGAGGTCAATGCCGAGTTCGCGCCCGCGAGCAAACGCAAATAGCCCCAGCCCATGCGAATGCGAAAGGTTGAAGCGCAGGTCGCCAGATGAAGTAATGTCGAGAAACGGCTTGCCGTGCAAGCTATAGCTGAAAGCAAGGTCGGCAGGATTGCGATGGAGATACCTGCCCAAAAGGATGCGCAGCACGCCACGAGCGATGACGAACCGGTCGCGGTCTCTCTTTAAGCGGAGACGCGCGGCGCGCTGTCGCTCGTCAGGAGCCAGTAAGGCTTCGAAGTCGGCAAGTATTTGCGATTGATCGAGACTCGCTCGCCAGATGTGAACCTCATCTCGCGGCAACGAGAGATCACCCTTCGGCAGTTGCCATTCCGGGTCGGTGTCTTGCTCTTGGCCCATAACAGGTTAGAAATTCCCGCGACCGACGCCGTAATGTCAAGCGATGAACAGGGCTGTAACCAATCTAGGTCAGGGACGAACCGTCGCGGATTGCCGACTGTCCGGCGAAGCGCAAGCTCTCGTGAAAGCCAAATAGCAAAAGCGCCGTAAGCAACAACGCCGGGCCGATGCTTTCAAGGCCGAATCGGTCAGCTGCGATGCCTATGGCCGCCGGCAGCAACGACGCGCCAAGTATGGCCGCAGCGATCTCGTAACCAACGGCGTTTGCCGTGTGTGCGGTTCCCAGACGGCGAGGCGTTTCGGCGATCATCGAAGGGAAAACCGGTCCCGCGGCCAACCCCATCAACGCCAGGCCGCAAAAGCTCAGAAGGGTTGCGGCGTTCAGCCAGATCAGCGCCGCACCCAGGCAGATGCCAACCAAACAGAGGCGCAACAGCCACCGTGCCGCTCGCGATTCGGCAACGAAGCCAAAGATCAGCCGACCCACAGTCAGGCTTCCCCAGTACAGGCTCACCCACAGACCGGCCTCGCCTGTTCCAACGCCGCGACCTTCAGTGAAGAGACTGAAGGTCCACGCACCGGCAGCGGTTTCAAGTCCGGTGTAAATGAAAAAAATTGCGAGGCTCAACCAGACCGCAGGTAAGCGCAGCGTGCCGCGGTTTGACTGCGGTGGCAGTTTGCCGACGGCCTGAGCCTTCGCGTCACTGTTTGTCCAGCGGGAGCGCGTCAATGCGAATGACATAGCCATCACTAACTGAGTCATCGCGACGATGGCATAGCCCCAGCGCCAGGGGCGACCGGCATTCAGCACCGCAGTCATGATGACCGGCCCGATGGCCGCGCCGATGCCGTAACAGGCATGCAGCCAGGTCACTGTGCGGCGGTTGAAATTGAGAGCCGCATAGCTGTTCAATCCAGCGTCAATCGCTCCCGACCCGGCTCCGGCAATCGACGCGAGTCCCACCATCCATCCCCAGCTCGGGGCGAGCGCATAACCCGTCAGGCTGATCGCCATCAACAAGCAACTGAGCGCCAACAAGGTCCCGACATTCATGAATCTCAGCAAGCGACCGCTGCTGAAGCTCGCCAGCAGATAGCCGCTGGTGAATATCACCAGTATCGTGCCAAGCGCATCTATCCGTAGTTGAAACGTCGCGCGTATCGAAGGCCAGGCGACGCCATACAAGCCATCAGGCAAGCCCAGGCTGATAAAGCCAAGATAGGCAAGCCCGATCAGCAACAGTCCGGCGCTGGCCGCCTGCCCTGTACTTTTCTGTTCGCGGTTATGAATGACGATTGCCTTTCGCCGAGCTGCGACGACTCATCGGCAGCGCAGAACCTTCAGGCGGGTAGCAGTTGGCTGATCTGTTGGAGGAGCGTTTCGTAATCAATCGGCTTGGCAATGGTTTGATTGGCGCCGATGCGGCGCGCGGCGGCTTCGTCGCCGCTGCCAAAGGCCGTCATAACGATGATGGGGATACCCGTGCAATCCGGCATCTGGTGGACTCGCCTGATTAACTCCTTGCCGTCCATGAGCGGCATTGAAAGGTCGGTGATGATCAGGTCGGGGCAGTCTAGCTGAACCAGCTTCAGCGCTTCTAGCCCATCTTCCGCCGTATAAACCGTATAGTCTTGCATTCTAAGATAGAGTGCCAAGAGGTCGCGGCTATCGGGATGGTCTTCGACTACAAGGATCTTTCTTTCCAAGACGAGGTCCAGTATTCAATCTACAAGCGTTCTGTCTATTCTTATCGTAAGTTCGCGCCGCGTCAAATGATTTCTGGTGTTGAATAGACCGCGCGCGCCGTCTTTGATCCGCGTTCGGATGCGCGGAACTCTGCGGTGGGCGCGCGGTGCCGTCCAGCTTTTCAGTTAGGGCGTTGGTTTTGCGCCTTTTCTCATCTCATCAAGCTCTTTCTGCGCGGCCTCAAGCCCACTTTGCAACTGGGCTTTGCGCTGCGCATTGGTTTCCTTCTCTATGAGCTTGCCAAGCGCGGCGACCGTCGCCACCTTTAGCGCCTGATCGGCAGGAACTTTGACATCCGGCTCGACTCCCGTGCCTTCCCAGTTGGTCTTGCTGATCGGGTTGATGGCGCGCCCGGTCGGCACGAACATCTGAAAATGCTCGTTGAGCCGCCGCCCGCCGCCCGGATGAGCGCCGCCGCCGGTAGTCTCGCCGACGATTGTCGCACGCTTCAGGTTCTTCAGATTGTAAGTGAATTCTTCAGCCGCCGAGAATGTCCGCCGGCTCGTCAACACGTAGACTTCTTTCTTGTCGCCGAAGCGCGTGCCGGGCACGTGCGGCAAAGTCCACCACTGGCGCGTCGAATCATCGGGGCGGAAATAGAGGTCGTTGAGATGCACCGGCTCAGCCCCAAAGAGGTAGCTGCTAAGAAATGCGACCATCGCCGGATCGCCGCCGCCATTGCGCCGCAGATCGATGATTAGCGCGTCGCTGTTGGCCAGAAAAGTCATCGCTGCCGCACCGGTTTCCGCGGCAAACTGCGCCGGGTTGAAGCCGCGCAGGTCGAGATAGCCGATGTTGCCTTGCAGCCGCTCGATTTTCTCAAAGCCGTAATTCGTCTGACGCAGGACCGTCTTAAAGCGCTCGATCTCTTCGGCAGTCGGCTCCTCGGCATTCTTGCGCTCAGGAATCGGCTCGTAGCTGTAGCCGACGCGAAGGTGTTTGTCATGGCTGACGGCTTGCAGGTCGGCGGTCAGCTTTTCGGCAAAGCCACGCGCGCTGGTGACGCTGTCATATTCTTTATTCGCAAGCCGCTCGCGCATTGCCTGCTGCATCTTGCCGGCGACTTCGGGGAAGACGTAGGCTTCGTTGAGATTCTTGATGGCGCTTTCGATCACCGCGGCGCGCGTCGCGGCATCAATCGTCATATCTTGCTGTGGCCCCTGCGGCCCCTGCGCAAAGCTGGCGCGGGTTTGCAAACAGGTCGCGGCGATCATCAGGACAAAGACCGTCGCCAGATGGCGTCTAATCTTCATGGTTCGTCTCCTTCTTTATGCACGTGAATAAGATTGTGGAATCCGCCATTCATCAATTCGCAAAAAGCGGCTGCTAAGTTCCAGCTTTTTTTATGAGATGGCGTTACCGGACGTTCGCTTTACCGCGATCTTGTATTTCGAGATGACCAATGATTGTGGTAGTATCTGCCAACTGGATGTGGAGTTCATTTTCTGTTGAGGTGAGATATGATCGGGATCGCTCGTCACTCGACTTTAAGAATAACATTCACACTCATTGTGCTGGCGCTGTCCATCGTGATGACGGCGCAGCGGGCCGCCGCTTCCGACGGCGCAGATAACAAGAGCAAAGGCGCGACGGCCTACGAGCATTCAACCGTTCGGGCTACGGCCAACTCGCCGATACCGGCGGCGGCCACAGTCGCACCGAACATCGCCTATGCCGCTTTCACAGGGGCGATGCAGCCGCTTCCCGAAGCTAAGCCCGTCGGCACCCTGGCGCGCGTCGGCTCGTCAAAAGCTGTAGGGCCGAACACGCCTGCGCCCATGCCACTGCCGCCGCGTCTGCCTGCGGTCAGCACTGCGCCATTGACTCCAGGTGAAAAATTTCACATCTTTTTGAAAAAGTCATTCCTCTCCTACTCGCCATACGCGCTTTCGATTTTTGGCGGCGTCATCGGCGAAGCGACCGACAAAGATCACGGGCGGCATATGACTGTCGGCGATTTCATGGCCGACACCATGACCCATGTGGCGCGCAGCATGGCGTTTCGGGCGACCGCCAATTTCATGGAGAAGTTTGCCTTCGCGACCATACTCCGGCAAGACCCGCGCTATCACCGCTCGGACAAAAAGGGCGTTGGCGGTAAAATCATGTACGCCGTGTCGCGCGTCTTCATCACCCAGGGCGACCGCTGCGGCTGCGATCAAATCAACGCGTCATTCCTGATGGGCGGGCTGGCGGCCTCTGGCATCGCCCAGAACTGGCGGCGTCAGGAAGACAGAACCCTCGAAAAGGTGTTTACGAGCTGGGCCAGTCACATCGGCGTCCGCGCCTTTACCAACATCCTGAGCGAGTTCATCGGCGGACAGTAGGAAGGCCGAAATTAGAAGAGAGCAAAAAGCCAGCGCCTCAACCGTGCTGGCTTTTTCTTTTGCTTACAATTTAGAGAAGGGCGCGCGAGCGCAGGTCGCGTTCAAGCGCGTGGCGGATGATCTGATAATTGATGTCGCCAATGCGGCTCAGGTGCTCTGCGCGAAAAGGCCGGCGGGCAAACGCCGAAGGATGAGTGCTGAACATCTCGCCGATGATGGCGCGCTGCTCAGCTTCAACTGCCGCGCCTCTGCCGCCGCTGCACGCCTGGC
This sequence comes from Blastocatellia bacterium, assembly GCA_045807765.1. GTDB lineage: Bacteria > Acidobacteriota > Blastocatellia > UBA7656 > UBA7656 > DATENM01. Next base: position 7,696 of record JBJMGU010000042.1, on the reverse strand, counting down.
AGCGCGGCGCCCCTTCAAGGGTTAAGTAGGTGGGTTCGCCCGTACCAATTGTCTCGCCGCAGGCGGCGCACTGTGTGGTATCAGGAAAGTAGCCCGTTAGCCGCAACAGCCAGGTTTCGAAGTAGCGCAGCACTCGCGCGAGGTCGCTTCCCTGCTCAATCGCCTCAAGCGCCGCTGTCACCAGCCGGTAAAGCCGCTCATTCGGCTCATTGTCCGGCAGAAATTCGTTCAGCAGCTCAGCCAGGTAAGAGAAAGCGCTGGCGTTCTCGACGCTGCGCGCCGCGACATGAAACTGCGAGTGGACGATCTCGCAGCCCGAAATGCTCATCAGCTCGCGCCCTTCTTTTTGAAAAAAGGTCAGCGACACCTGCGTGAAGGGTTCGAGCGCCGAGCCGAAGCGGCTCTTCATCTTCCGCGCGCCGTGGGCGACGCCGCGCACCTTTCCCATGTCGCGCGTCATGAAGATACAGATCTTATCGGCCTCTGCCAGCGCGTAGGTGCGCAGCACATAAGCATCGGTCGTGTGTAAAGCCATCCTATTCATTATACCAAATCCTTATCGCCGCGCTCTCGTTTGATTCCCGATGCGAACCTCTTGCGCCTTTTCACTCAGTTGCCCGGCGATGGTCGAGCGAGTAACATTAGACCGTGACCACAAACCAGGCACCGCTGAGCCGTTTGCCGGCAAGCGACCTCGAAGAAAAAGAAGGACGGTTGCGCGAGCTATTGCGCGGTTACGGCTCGGTGATCGTCGCCTTTTCAGGCGGCGTTGACAGCGCGTATCTCGCCTATGTCGCTCACGACGAGCTGGGAGCGCGGGCGCTTGCGGTGACGGGTGATAGTGCTTCTTACCCGACGTTTCAGCGCGAGCTGGCCGATCAGCTCACGCTGCGCTTCGGCATTCGCCATGAGATTGTTTTCACCGAAGAATTCAGCGATCCGAATTATGTCAACAACCCGCCGAATCGCTGCTACTACTGCAAGACGGAGCTATACACAAAGCTTGATGAGATGGCTGCGGCGCGCGGCTTTGCGGTGGTCTGTGACGGCACGAACGCTGACGACGTCGGCGATTATCGCCCCGGCAGGCAGGCCGCCCGCGAGCGCGGCGTGCGTTCGCCTTTGCTCGAATGCGGGTTGAGTAAGGCGGAGATTCGCGAGCTGTCGCGCCGTGCAGAGTTGCCGACCTGGGACGAACCGGCGTCGGCCTGCTTGTCGTCGCGTGTGCCCTACGGTCAGATCGTCACGCTAGAGAAACTCTCGATGGTTGACCGCGCAGAGATGGCGCTCAAGCAGATGGGCTTTCGGCAAGTGCGTGTTCGCCACCACGGTGAGATTGCGCGAGTCGAAGTCGCCGATGTCGAGATGCCGCGCGCCCTCGACCTGGACATGGCCGGACAGATGGCGGTGGCACTCAAAGCTCTCGGCTTCAAATACGTCGCGCTCGACCTCGAAGGTTATCGCACAGGCTCGCTCAACGAGACACTCAAGCGGCAATAGCCCCCTTATGGCCGATTCAAAAGATAGGTGGAACCCTGAGCAATACGAGCGCTATCGTGACGAGCGCAGTCAGCCGTTCTTTGATTTGATGGCGCTGGTCGAAGCGCGCCCGGCGATGCGCGTGGTTGATCTTGGTTGCGGCACAGGCGAATTGACACAGGTGCTTCACAACACGTTGAAAGCCGGCGAAACCATCGGCCTTGATTCGTCCGCCGCGATGCTCGCAAAAAGCGAGAGATTAGCAAGCAGTAATTTACGCTTCGAGCAGCGCGACATCGCTGAGTTTGTGGCCGAAGGCGAATACAATCTGGTTTTTTCAAATGCAGCGCTGCATTGGCTCGAAGGCCATGAAGCGCTGCTGGCGCGATTGACCGCAGCGTTGGCGCCCGCTGGGCAATTGGCCGTCCAGATGCCGGCCAATGACGACCACCCAACGCATCTGGTCGCCGCCGAGCTGGCCCGGCAATCGCCATTTCGCGAAGCGATGCAAGGCTACGAACGCCGCTGGCCGGTTTTAAAACCCGAAGCGTATGCCGCGTTGCTTTATCGGCTCGGTTACAAAAAGCAGCATGTCCGTTTGCAGGTTTATGGTCACTTGCTCAACGCGAGAGAAGATGTTGTGGAGTGGGTGAAAGGCACGCTGCTTACGGATTACGAAAAGCGTTTGCCCGCCGAGTTGTTTGCCGAATTCATGCGGCAGTACCGCGAGCGTCTCTTCGAGCGCCTCGAAGATGCGCGGCCATATTTCTATCCCTTCAAGCGCATCTTGCTCTGGGGACAGCTATGACGATCTGTCCTTATCGTCATTGAATTTGCCGTGGCGGCCCACGCCTCCGGCAAACCGCGCTGCGCCCGTTACGCTCTCTTTGTCGAGCGCCGCGAGGCCGTGATTGAACTCATGGGCGAGCGCATCTGTCCAGCCCAAATCGAATTGCTCGTAAGCCGAAAGCCGGTCGCCGCGCAGACAGGTTTGCGGGAAGCGAGCGATCTCTTGCGCCAGCGCTTCGGCAGCCTGCCGCGCCGTGCCTCTGGGCACCACGCGGTTGGCGAGACCGATCTGCAAGGCTTCGGCGGCGTCAACCGCTCGCCCGGTGAGGATCAAATCGAGGGCGCGGCTCAGACCGATCAAACGCGGCAGGCGCACCGTCCCGCCATCAATCAAAGGGACGCCCCAGCGGCGACAGAAGACGCCGAGCATGGCATCCTCTTCTACAACGCGCAGGTCACACCACAATGCCAGCTCAAGCCCGCCGGCCACCGCGTAGCCGGCGATTGCGGCGATGACCGGCTTGCTTAACATCATCCTTGAAGGCCCCATCGGGCCATCGCCGGTCGCTTCGGTGCGGTTGCCACGCCCCGCGGCAATTGCTTTCAAGTCGGCCCCGGCGCAAAACGTGCCGCCTTCGCCATAGAGGATCGCGACCGCCGCGTCTTCATCCGCTGCGAAATTGCTAAAAGCCTCGATCAGCGATTCAGCCGTTTCTCGATCCACGGCATTGCGCACCTCGGGGCGGTGAAGAATGACGGTGGTGACCGCGCCGCTCTTTTCAACTGTAACGGACATGATTTGCCTCCTGATCGATAGAGCGGATTTCGTTTAGAAGTCGCGCAACCAACAGATTGCGCGACTTCTAAACGAAAACGGCGACCACATGGGCCGCCGTTCGATTCAAGCCTTAATTGGCGAAGCAGTCAAGCTGCCAGAGTCTCATTTATTGAAATCCACCTTTGGCGCTTCGCGCGAGCCAGGGTCTGCTTTGAACTCCGGCTCCTGTTGAAAGCCCATGACGTTGGCAAAGATGACCGACGGGAAGCGCTGCCGCGAGTTGTTATAATCCAGCACCTTGGTGTTGTAATCGCGCCGCGCCACGGCGATGCGGTTCTCGGTGCCGGCCAGCTCGTCTTGCAGCCTCAAGAACTGCTGATCGGCTTTCAGGTTCGGATAGTTTTCCGTTAGCACGAGCAGGCGGCCCAGGGCGCTCGACACCTGGGCGTTAGCGTCGGCCTTTTCATCAACCGTTTTAGCGTTGAGCAAGCGCGAGCGTGCATCGGCAATCTCGCTAAACACCTGTTCTTCGTGCTTGGTGTATCCCTTCACCGTGTTCACCAGGTTGGGGATCAGGTCGGCACGGCGCTGAAGCTGCACGTCAACGTTCGAGAATTCATTCTTGACGGCATTGTGTTTTCCCACCAGGCCGTTATAGGTGCTACAACCACCCATGAGCAGAAGCGCCGCGAGAACGATGGCGCCGATCAACCAGACGCGCTTCTTGGTTTTCTGCTGCGCCAGTTGATTCTGCTGTGTGTGGTAATCCTGCTGAAACTGATCGCGCAAATCCGGGCCACGCTGGTCAGTAAAATTACTCATCCGTTCCTCCTAATTCGGTTCAATGGGTCAATGCGGGTTCGACCGCTTCAGCCGCGTTCTGAGTCTCGCGCCGCGTCAAAGCTTCATTCAACAGCACGCCGACGCGCTCAACCATCGGCATCAGCGAGTCGCGATTCAGCGCCGACACGGCGACCGCGTTGTAAGCCCGCGTCATGTTTTCAAGCTCGTCGGCATTCAACAAATCGGACTTGTTGAGGACGAGAAGTCGCGGAATTTCTGACAGGTGCAACTCTTGGAGAATCTTTTCGACCGAGGCAATGTGATTATCCACATGCTCGCTGCGGGCGTCTACGAGATGGATCAGCAAGTCGGAATTCTCCATCTCTTCGAGGGTGGCGCGAAACGCCGTGATCAAATCCGGCGGCAGGTCGCGGATGAATCCGACCGTATCATTGATGATGACCTCTTGATCGTGCGGCAGGCGTAAGCGCCGGCTCGTCGGATCGAGTGTCGCAAACATCAAATCTTCTGCCGTCACATCAGATTGTGTCAGTTGATTGAGCAGCGTTGACTTGCCGGCGTTGGTGTAGCCGACAATCGAGATGATCGGCAAATCGCGCCGCGAGCGCCGGGCGCGCTGGACACGACGGCTCGTACGTATCTGCTCGATCTGCTTTTCAAGATGGTGAATGCGGTCACGCACTCGGCGGCGATCTACTTCAAGCTTGGTTTCGCCGGGTCCGCGTCCACCGATGCCGCCCATCAAGCGGGACATCTCCGTGCCCGAACCGGTCAGACGCGGCAGCATATACTTCAACTGCGCCAGCTCGACCTGAATCTTACCCTCGCGGCTCTGAGCGCGCTGCGCGAAGATATCGAGAATCAACTGCGTGCGGTCAATGATCTTCAAATCGGTCGCCTCGTTAATGGCGCGAACCTGCGCCGGCGACAAGTTCTGGTCGAAGATCATCACGTCGGCTCCGAGTTGCAGACTGCGGATGATCAGTTCGTCGAGCTTGCCGCGACCGACAAGCGAGCGCGGGTCGAGCTTTTGCCGGCGCTGCACGAGGGCGTCAAGAACAACAACATCGGCTGAGCGCGCCAGCTCTCGCAGCTCATCAAGTGATTCATGCGCCGCGCCGAGGCTGCCGGTAGTGACGCTGACGAGAATGGCGCGGTCGCGGTGATCGCGCGGGCTGCGCACGTGGCGCACGCGCGCCATCTCTTCTTCAAGCGACCCGATGAGATCGGCAAAGTCGACATCAAGCTGACTCGGCACTCGCGGCTCAAGAAAACCCCATAGTGCTGGCGGCTCCGATTCCGTGAGCGCGTCATCTACATCATCTGCTGCGGAAGTCGCCCGCGGCTTGCGCGCCGCTTCAGGATCGGCGGGCAAAAGGTGCGCCGCCCGCACCAGGCCCGGCAAGCCATCGGCGCGCACATCAATCGCCGCCATCAGGTCAAGTCGGAGCAGCGCAAGGTCTGTGAGGTCGTCTTGCGTCAAGCCTTCGCCGGCAAGGTGCGTGTGCAAGCAGCGCAGGCCGCGAAAGCGTGTTTCGCCAACGCGCACGCGCTTCAGATCGGGCAGCACAATGCTGCGCGCATTGCCGATGACGACGTGCTCGACATAACCGTTGCGGTTGACCAGCACGCCGATCTGGCGGTTGATCTCGTGCGACAGCTCAGTGAGCTGACGAGCGAATTCCTGTGTGACGATTTCGCGCGGCGGGATGCGCCGGCTATAAAGTTTTTCGAGCCGCTGCACCTGGTTGTGCTTTAGACCCTGAACATTTCCTTCGATGTTGCGAATAACGATTCCCTCCGTCACTACTGTATCAGCTATTTTATTTTACATCATTCGCGGCTCCGGGTCATTTGTCATCGTTCACTTGCCAAACCCGGAGGGTTGAGCTAGTATCAAGCCATTCTAAACGGTGGACAAGTAACCCGCTTCAAATTTAGCTGGACATAACCGGTTGATGAGCGCAGAGCGGCGCTTGTCCGGGCGTTTGCAGCCCTGCTGCTTGACTCTGAATAGACCCAGCCAGGAGCTTGGCGGCGCGTTGCCGTTTGGTAGCCATCACTTTGATTCGATCTGGAGGATGTGTGGTGAACAGAAAATTGATCCGACCGACGTTGGCTGAGATTCGTGAGCGCGAGGAGCGCAACGCCCAACAACGTCGCAATCCGCAGCCCGTAGACCAGAACCGCAAGCGTGTGCCCCCGGAGCAGACTCATGCCGAAAGCTTCTACTACAAGAAGCAGATGGACAACCGCACTCCGATGATCATCGTCTTGCAAGACGGTGAAGAATTGCGCGGCAGTATCGAATGGTACGACAAGGCTTGCATCAAGCTGCATCGTAACGACGGGCCGAACCTTCTGGTGCTGAAACATAACATCAAGTACATGTACAAAGCTGACGAAAGCGACGATAACGGCGACGATGATGGAGCGCCCGAAGAATAGACCGGCTACCGGAGAGATGTCCCGCTTCGCTCCTCCCCGACGACTGAACATTGACGCGAGCAAAAGATAGCTTCGACCATCCGCCCGTCGGCATCACCATCGGTGACCCGGCGGGTATCGGCCCGGAGATTGCCCTTAAAGCTGTCGCCGATCCGCGCACACGCGCCGCCTGTCGCCCCGTTCTGATTGGCAGCGCCCACGAGATTCAGCGGCAGGCTGAGAATCTTGGTCTGCCTTCTGCTTATCATGTATTGACCGAGAGTGCTTTGACTCAAGGTGCGCCTGGCGATTGGCAGAACGATGTTCTAATCTGCGATACAGGCGATACGGGTGAGGCCATTGAATGGGGGAAGCTCAGCGCCGCTGCCGGGCGCTCGGCAATCGCGGCCATCGAAACCGGCGCGCGCCTCGCCCGCGCCGGCCATCTCGCAGCCATTGCGACGGCTCCAATTAATAAAGAAGCGTTGAAGCTCGCCGGCTCGCCTTTTCCCGGACACACAGAGATGCTCGCCGCGCTGACGAACACTGACGAAGTGTTGATGTGTTTCTTCGCCGGCACCCTGAAAGTCTTTTTGCTGACGATTCATGTCAGCCTCGCCGAGGCCATTCGCAACATCACACAGGCGCGCGTCGAAGCGGCCATACGGCTCGCCGACCGTGAACTGCGCCGCTTCGGTATCGCGCAGCCACGCATCGCCGTCGCCGGATTGAACCCCCATGCCGGCGAGCACGGCCTCTTCGGCTCGGAAGAGGAGAAAGAGATCGCGCCGGCTATTGAGACGTGTCGTAATCTGCATCACATCGCCGCCAGCGGCCCCTTCCCTGCCGATACGATCTTCGTGCGCGCGGCGCGAGGTGAGTTCGATGCGGTCGCCGCCTGTTATCACGATCAAGGACTGATCGCCGTCAAGTGTATGGCCTTTGGCGAAGCCGTCAACGTCACCCTCGGATTGCCGATCATACGCACCTCGGTAGATCACGGCACCGCCTTCGACATCGCCGGTCGCGGCGTCGCTGACCATCAGAGTCTCATCGAAGCCATTACCCTCGCCGCCCGGCTGGCGATAACCGAAATGAAGCCGAGTGAATGATGAACTGCTGTTGCGCCGAGACCGGGAGAGCAATAAACTACTGAATCGCCAACTCAATCACTCGGAGTCACATGATGAAATTTGCCTTTGCCGTGCTATTGGTTCTCTGTGTATTTCTCGGCTCAATCGGCGGCTCAATCGCTGGACTTGAGGCCGCGCCCCTGACAGGTCAAGCTGACCCATTAAGATTTCCCGAAGAAAAACACTTGCGGAATATCCGCCAGTTGACCTTTGGCGGAGAGAATGCCGAAGCCTATTTTTCAGCCGACGGCAAGAAGCTGATCTTTCAATCAACGCGTGACGGTTA
>JBJMGU010000041.1:0-13149 GCA_045807765.1 Blastocatellia bacterium | reverse complement strand
TGATGAATGAGAAATGATGAATGATGAATTGACGGAGGGCAGGCTTCAGCCTATGCGCTCATTGTGCCCGGCAGATCCTCTGTAATTCATCATTCATCATTTCTCATTCATCATTTTTTCCTGGCTACTGATTTCCCACCGCTGCTACTTACTTCCCGGCACATTGTTACCACACACGGCTTCGGCTGGTGCGTATCGCTTGCTGCACCTCGGCTGAAATGACGTGAACGTGCGACTTAGATTCGCTATGTGATGGAACTCACAAAGTTTCTGATTCTGGCACAGTGAATGCACAAGTGAGCGCCGGTGTATGGCATATGCAGCGAGCGGCGGCGCGGGGCGGCTTGGTTGCGGCGCGAATTTGGGATTACCACGGAATGCGGGATCGCTTTACGCGAACGAGCAGCTTCCTGAATCGCGCCGCGACCGAGCGGCTCCACGTCGGCGCCGCCCGGCTGACTTCATCGTACAGGCTTAACCGCCGCCGCCGAGGCGCTTGTCGCTAATGCCGAGCGCTTTCATTCTGCGATAGAGATGCGAGCGGTCAATGCCTAAGGCTTCGGCGGCGCGGGTGATGTTGCCGTCGCATTCGGCGAGCTTGCGCAGAATGTAATTGCGCTCGTAGGCGTCGCGGCCTTCGCGGTAAGAGGTGAAGTTATAACTGGTCGGCGGGCGCACGCCTTCCGCGCTGCCGAGCGCCGGCAGGTCGTCTGCCGTGATCGCTTCTTTCGCCCTCATGATGACGACGCGCTCAACCGTATTGCGCAACTCGCGCACGTTGCCCGGCCATTCGTAAGCGCTCAGACGTTCGAGCGCCTCGTCGTCGAAGCGCTTCGGCGCGCGGTTATAACCGGCAGAGTATTTGCGGTTGAAGTGATCTACTAAGAGCGGGATGTCTTCGTGGCGCTCGCGTAGTGGCGGCAACTCGAAGGGGATGACATTGAGGCGATAGAACAGGTCGGCGCGAAACGTGCCGCGCTCGATCTCTTCATCCAGCCGCTTGTTGGTTGCGGCGATAATCCGCACGTCTACTTTGACTGAATTATTCGAGCCGACCGGCTCGAAGCGCTGCTCTTCAAGCACACGTAAGACCTTCGCCTGCACTTTCAAGCTCATGTCGCTGACTTCGTCGAGCAGCAGTGTGCCGCTGTCGGCCTGCTCGAACTTGCCGCGCTTGGCCTGAGTCGCGCCGGTGAAGGCGCCTTTGGTATGACCGAACAGCTCAGACTCGATTAACTCTTCAGGTATCGCCGCGCAGTTCAGCTCGACAAACGGCAGCGCGGCGCGCGGCGAGCCCTGGTGCAGGGCGCGAGCCACTAGCTCTTTGCCGGTGCCCGATTCGCCATAAATCAAGATGCGCCCGTTGGTCGGCGCGGCGACGGCGATCTGCTGGCGCAGGGCGCGCATGGGCACGCTCTCGCCGATCATCACATAATCGTCGAGCTGTTGGCGCAGGCGGCGGTTGTCGGCTTCGAGTTGTTTCTGACGTAGCGCGTTGCGCACCGCGAGGATCGTGCGGTCAATCTGTAGCGGCTTCTCGATGAAGTCGAGCGCCCCCAGCCGCGTGGCGCGCACAGCGGTTTCGATGCTGCCATGACCGCTGATCATAATCACCGCCGCTTCGGGATAGGCCGCCTTCAACCGCTCCAGGGTTTCGATGCCGTCAATGCCCGGCAGCCAGACATCGAGCAACACACAACTGAAGATGCGCCGCTCAAAGGCCTTCAAACAGTCTTCACCCGATGCGGCAGCTTCGACTGACAGACCTTCGTCTTCGAGCACCCCCGAAAGCGTGCGCCGGATTCCTTCTTCGTCGTCTACGATGAGAACCGAATTGGGCATGAGTAGGGGTCAGGGCTAGGGGCTAGGAGCTAAAGACTTGAGAAGAGGTGACACGCTCTTTCTAGTCCCTGGTCCCAATCCCCAGTCTCTAGTCTCTCTTCGGCGGCAGGCCGAGGATGGTCTTTTCAAACGGGTCAATCTCAAGCCGCAGCATCTGGCCGGCGTCAGAGAAGGCGGCCAGCATATGCTTGCGCCGCTTCAAAAACATGGTGGTGCCGAAGATGATGCCGGCGACCAGCACCGAGCCGAGCAGGACGCCGAGCAGACTAAACGTCGAGAGCAGCATCTGCGCCGCCTTCTGGGCACGGAACGGGTCGGGACTTGGGATGCTTGGGTGATGCAGCCACTGTACACCGTAAGGATATTGCACCGCATCAACGATGGCCTGGGCGGCATTGCGGTCGCTAAAGCTCACCGCTTCGACAATGTAGTTCCCTTCACGCTTGACGATGATGTGCTGCTGTTCGGCTTCCGGGAGCGAGTTGATAAATTCGTTAGCGCGATTGATGGCGTCATAGGCAAACTGCGGCGTGTGGTATTCGATGATGACAAGCTTCATCGGCGCAGCGAGCGGCACGGCACCGGACTGTTTTTCGGACTGCATCGCCACCGGGTTATTCGTATCTGTCGGCTTGTTGATTTGATACTCCGCAACGACCGCTTCGGCGTCGCCGTTGAAGACGTACAGGTCGCGGCTGCCCTCAACCGCCGTGTTGAGCGTTTCAGGACCGAGGTAATAACGTGGGCTGTCCACTGGTCGCGCCGCTGTCGGCAGGCTGCGGAAGACCACCGGGCGCTCGTCGAGCTTCGTCGTGGGTAGCGCATTGGCAATGGCGCGGGCCAGCGTCGCGTCGCCCGTAATCGGGATGTGCGTCTGGCCGCTCGCCGCCGTAATGCGCACAAAGTATTTGTTCTTCCAGAAGACCAGCCCCGCAGAGGTGCGGACGCTGCCGGCGCCGATGTGGTCTGGAGTAGAGCTATTAGCGCCGCCATAAAAACTCAGCAAACCGAAAGCGCCGAACGGGTGCGACGATTGAAAGACTTCAACGCGAGCCGCGCCATATTGACGCGCGGCGGCGCGCGTCATGTAGTATTCGCGGTATATCGTCGCCGCGCCGCCGACCAGTTCCGCAAGATTGTCGGCGTTGAATTGTTTGATGTCGCCGGTCGCCTTCATGCCGGCCAGTTTGTCAGGCAGCAATTCAGCCGGGGGCCGTTCGGTAGTGACGGCGATGACCGGTTGATTGCCGGCATGGGGCGGTTGCGCATAAACGGAAAGTGAGGCGGCGAGCAGGCTCGCTACCGCCGTCAACGCAAAAAACCATTTTTGATGCTGCATCCTGATATCGAATCCTCTGGTTGAATCTTTCAAGGCGATCTCTGTCGCTCCTTATTAGACCCCACCGCCGTTGCTTTAGTTCCGGCGGCGCAGCTCGTCCAAAATCAAGTTCGCGTAACGCTCCGGGTGGTGGATGTCGTCGAGAATGATCTTGCCCATCTCTGACGCGCTATCGATTTCGATGTCGCCAATGTGGATCACGCGCTGCCAGAACGACGCGCTTACAGTGACGTCTTGAATCTTGCTGAGCGGGATGTTGCGCACCGTCTTCGAGAGCAGCCCGTAGCGCATCTCCAGCTTGTGATTCGTCAGCGTGTAGACTTCGCGGCGGCGCAACAGGTGCTTGTAGACCGGCGACGCAAACGCGATGGCGCCGATAATGAAGATCACCACGAACGATACTCCGCCCGTAAACCATTCCGGCTTGGCGCTGTGCATCAAGCCCATCAGCGCCGCCGTTGCCAGCAGGATGAGGATGGCAATGCCGTAACGCACCATCACGAAGATCAGCGTCGGGCGGAGCACAAAGATGACCGACTCATTCGGCGCCAGATCATCGCGCCGCGCCGTCGGCAGTGGTGCCTGGCCTGCGGCAGTAGCGGCGGGCGGCGCAAAGTTCGGCTGCGCGACATTGACGTTGCTGTTGGCGACTACCGCACCGCAGGAATTGCAGAAGCGGCTCGTCGGGGGGAGCACCTGACCGCATTGGTTGCAATACATATTCTTCATCCGTTCGTCTGAACTTTCAGGGCCGCCGGCTCGCGCCATCCTTGCGAATGTTGCCATCCGCCCGATTCGATCTCACTTTGAATTTTAGCATAAGCCGCCAATTGCAACGAAGCAACGAAACTCGCCGGTCGGTGAACGCGACTTGCTTTATAGACGGCAGGAGTCAGCGGACGCACCCACCGGATTTCATCGTTGATCGCCATGAAATCGGTAAATTCCCCTGATCGAGCAGCAAAGTGCCCCCCAACCGGCGGCAGCTTGTCGCCCCGAATGATTGGCGACGACGGGCGGACGCCACGGATGGACGAAAAGGAAACAACGCATGCATTATTGCGTACCATCTAATGATGTAGCCCAGCGGAGGGGAGCATATGAGCCAGGGCGAAGTGAATAAAGAGCATGCCGCAGAGATAAACCTCAAGGCGGCGATCAACTCGGCAGCGATTGCGCCGCACAGGCGGTGGCTAGGGCTAGGCGTTGCACTTGGCGTCGCCGGCTCGGTGACGCTGGCCTTCGGGGCGACCTGCTATCGGCTCTCACAGGCATTGATCCGCCCGCGCCTCAAGCGGCTGACGCAACTCAAAAGCCCGCACCTGCGCCACCTGCTCAAGCGGCGCAACATCCGCTTCGAAGACGTCATCTTCAATTCCTTCGACGGCACGCGGCTCTACGGCTGGTGGATGGCGTCGGGCGCGGCGCGGCCTACGATTGTCCTGCTGCATGGCGTCAAGAAGAATCGCACAGACGTGCTGCGCGGCGCGCTGGTGTTGTGCGAAGCCGGATTTAATGTGCTGGTCTTTGACGGACGGGCGCACGGCGACAGCGAAGGCCGCTTTGTCACCTATGGCTTCTACGAGCGGCGCGATGTCGAATCAGCCATTGACTGGCTGGTGACGAATAAACAGGTTGACCGCGAGCGCCTGGGGCTTGCGGGCGAGAGCATGGGCGCGGCCATCGCCTTGCAGGTCGCGGCACATAACCCGTGGGTGCGCGCCGTCTGGGCCGACAGCCCGTTTGCCAGCCTTCGCCGCGTCAGCTCAGAGTTCCTCGAACGGCTGACGCACCTGCCGGGCAGCTTGCTCAACCCTGTGGTCTGGACAACGATGCAGGTCGCCAACTATCGCGGCAAGTTCGACGTGCAGGCGGTTGACCCGCTGGCGCTCGCCGCCCGCATCACCTGTCCCGTCTATCTCGTGCATGGCACGGCTGACCAGTTGATTGCCCCGACGCACTCACAAAACATTCACGACGCGCTCGCCGGCGAGCGTCACCTGTGGCTGATTGAAGGGGCGCGTCACGCGCGCGGCATACGCCATGCGAAACAGCATTATGCCGACCGCATCGTCGGTTTCTTTAAAGAGAAGCTCACCAATTAAATATTCTTTTGCCTTGCCAGAGGCGCTGATAGAATAAGCTTTAGATGTATTGTCGCGGGTTGAAGAAAAGCGCAGCCGGGCCCGCTCGCTGTAGACCTTCACAACGTAGAAAGCGCCAATCGCATCTAATTCCCGTGAATGAATTCAAGCACCTATTGAGGAATCGAATGACCAGGAATTTGAAAGCCATCTTATCCGCCATCGCCCTCACCATCGTTCTGAGCGTGACGGCGAGCGCGCAGCAAGACTTTACCTTCACGACGCTTGACGGCCAATCGCTGAGCCTCGCAGCGCAGCGCGGCAAAGTCGTCGTGCTGCTCTTCAGCGGCACGCAAGACCCGCAATGTCGCGACGCGATGCAGTCGCTGGCATCGCTTGCCGAACGCTACCAGGGCAAGCCCGTGAGCATCTACTGGGTCAGCGTCAATTCGCCCGCCGAAGCGAGCAACGAGCAACTGCGACAAGCCTGCGGGCCGGTTGGCTCGGTGGTCGTCGCGCGCGACGCGAATCAGGCGGCGTTCAAGCAGTACGGCGGCAAGCGTCCGCAACTGCCTACGGTGATCGTGCTCAATCAGCAAGGTCAGGCACAGGGCCAGCCGCGCGGCGGCTTCAATCCGAACTCGGACTTTGTCAACGATCTGGCCGCCGTCGTTGACAGCCTGCTGGCCAAATAGGCTTCGCCTGCCAAGCAACGAACAGGGCCGCCGGTCTGGCGCAACGTCAGGCCGGCGGCTTTTACTTTTCTACGAATCGCCGGCTGCCGACCAGAGGCCACTGTTAGCCGGGCGCTTGTAACCTGTCGCCGCTTCATGATAAACCGCACTGTGGAAGCGGCCCGTTTGCCGGCGCGGCTTCTACACAGACCACAGACGCTCAGCGCAAGCGAGGCCCGTTATGATGCCTGAGAGTGAGATCACCATTCGTCCCGAAGCCCTCAAGCCGCGTCAGCCGATCTTCCCGACCAGCTCTGCCGAATACGTCACCTCGCTGTCGCATTATTATCGTGCCGAGCTGTCGCGCATGATGAGCTGGCGCGACCGCCTCGACCGCACGACGAACTGGGCCATCACCGGCGCCGGCGCGATGCTGTCGGTATCGCTGTCGTCGCCGCAATCGCATCACGGCGTCTTGCTGTTTGCGATGGTGCTGGTCTTTTTGCTGCTCCAGATCGAATCGCGCCGCTATCGCTTCTTCGACGTATACCGCAGCCGCGTCCGCCTGATCGAGCGCAACTACTACGCGCGCATCTTCGCGCCGCGCGAGATGATCGATCCGGCGCACTGGATGAACAAGCTCGGCGACGACCTGCGCCTGCCGCGCTTTTCGCTGTCGCATCGCGAAGCGATGGCGCGGCGCTTGCGGCGCAATTACATCTGGCTGTTTCTGATCCTGTTGCTGGCCTGGCTGTTGAAGACTTCGACCAGTTCGCTGCAACCGGGCGGCGGCCCGCTCCAGATCATCCGCTCGACGAGCGAGCTGTTCAGCAACGCCGCCATCGGCTATGTGCCGGGCTGGCTGGTAGTCATCGTGCTACTGGGATTTTACGGCTGGCTGGCGTATCTCATCATCAAGCACCGCGAGAAGCCGGGCGAGCTGGCTTATGGTGAAGTCCACGTCTAGCGCCTTACGGCGAGCCGTCCTTCGCGCCATCCTCGGCTCTGCGGTCGGGGCTGATCGAGGTATCTTCAGGGTGTGATTCGCGCGTGAACATCAGGAAGCCGACGCCGATAACGACCAGGACGACGAGGATGACCAGAACCAGCACATACCAGGGCAGGCTGGCCTGGTCGGGGCTGGCCGGGTCTGTGCCGCTGATGGCCAGCAAGACGAACGGCCCGATGACCGCGCCAAGCAGGCCGACCAGCAAAGCGATGCGGTCAACGGCGCGCTCCTGCGGCACTTTGACGTGCCAGCCCAGGTAAGCGCCCGCCGCCGCCCCTCCGAGTGAAAGCAGTGTGAATATTAAACCGCGCTGGAAGCCGCTTAAAAAATAACCGCTGACGAACTGGCCGCGGTTGGCGTTCGGCAACGCGAGGTAGACCAGTGACACCAGCACCAGCGCTACGACCGTGACCAGCGTGGCGTCTAACACGCGCAACTCTTCGCTCATCCAGCCGATGACAAAACCGCCCACCAGAAAGGCGCCCAGCGCCAGCCCGTAAGCGATCATCCACCAGATGTCTATTTGATTGCGCGCTGGGTTGTTGGCGATACCGGAGAAGAGTAGCGAGATGATGATCTGTAGTCCAAACGTGAAGCCCAGGCCGATCAGCGTCCATTTGATGCGGTCTCTCATCAAGCCCCCGGTTGGCGTGCCGATGAAGGGGCACGCCGTCGCACGGATATCTTGCCGTCCCGCCCCCTGGTCGCTGGCTATCTTAGACGCGTGGCCCGCGCCTGTCAAAGAAGAGTGCCGCGGCGATGTTTACCGGACGCCGAATAGCCGCAGGAGTTGCACGGTAGCCGCCGCGAGCAGATAACCGATGCCGCTGTAAAAGAGCAGTTGCAGCGCCGCGAAGCGCCACGAGCCAGTTTCGCTGCGCACCACCGCCACCGTCGAAAGGCATTGCAGAGAGATGAAAAAGAAGACAATCAGACCGATGATGCTCGAAGTCGTAAAGACGCGCCGCTGGCTGCCGGTAAACGTGGCGTTGCGCATGTTTTCGAGCAAGCCCGCTTGCCGCGACTCTTCGTCGTCGGCGACGTGAAAGACGATGGCCATCGTGCTGACGAAGACTTCGCGCGCCGCGAATGCCGATAACAGGCCGACGCCAACACGCCAGTCTACGCCCATCGGATGCAGGGCCGGCTCCATCGCCTGCCCGACCTGTCCGGCGAACGAGTGGTCGAGATCGCTCGACGCGACGAGCGACGGGCGCTGGCCTTCTGGTCGGTCAGGCTGGCGCGCCCCGAAGCCGAAGTTTGATAGCAGCCAGAGAATCGATGAGATGACGACAATCGGCGTGCCGGCTTTGCGCAGATAAGCCGAAGCCCGCGACCAGGTAATGCGCAGCGTCGGCTTGATCAACGGCTTGCGATAAAGCGGCAGCTCCATCGCCAGCATCGAGGCCGTCCGCTTGCGCATGATAAAGCGGCTGATCAAGCCGGCGGTCAGCGCGCCGGTCAACAGGCTGGCGACATAGATCGTCGCCAGCGCCAGTCCGGCCTTGCCCGCCGCGCCCGGCAACAGCGCCGCCAACAACAACGCGTAGACCGGCAGCCGTGCACTGCAACTCATCAGCGGGATGATCCAGATCGTCAGCAGCCGCTCGCGCTTTGAGGGAATCGTGCGCGCCGCCAGCACCGCAGGAATCGCACAGGCATAGCCTGACAGCATGGGCACGAACGAGCGCCCATGTAATCCGAGATATGAAAGCGGCTTGTCCACCAGCGCCGCGCCGCGCGACAGGTAGCCCGAATCTTCGAGCAGCGTCATCAAAAAGAAGAGGATGATAATTTGTGGGAAGAAGACGGCGACCGCGCCGACACCGCCCAGCACGCCTTCGGCGATAAAACGCGAAACGACGCCCGCGGGCAGCACCTGTATCACCAACTGGCCGAGACTCTTGAAGCCCCAATCAATCAAATCCATGAACGGCTGCGCGGCCCAGAAGATCGAAGCGAAGAGCGTCCCGAGAATCAGGAAGAAGATCGGAAAGCCAAGCCAGCGGTGCAGCACAATGCGGTCAAGGCGCGCCGTGAAGCTGTCCGCCGCCAGTTGCAGCGTCCGCCCACGCCTGAGCGCGCCGCTCTGTTCGAGCAAGCGCTCGATCTCGTGGTAAGCCTCCACCGGGTCGTCACTGAGCATCGCCAGCCGGTTGTGATCATTGTAGGGCTCGGCGACCGCGCGGCGCAGCTCGGTCAGCAACTCTTCAACGCCCCAGCCGGTTCGCCCGTCCACCGCCACGACCGTCGTGCCGAGCGCCGCCGAAAGCTTCGTGGTGTTGATCGCCTGGCCCGACTGCGCCAGCAGGTCCATCATGGTCAGCGCGATCACAAACGGCTTTCCCTGCCGGGCAACATAAGAGGCGAATTTCAAGTGGCGTTCAAGCTGTGTCGCATCAACGACCATGATGAGCGCGTCGGGGTGAATTGAAGGATGGCGGCCTTCGATGACCTGGCAGGAAAGGGTTTCTTCGGGTGTCGTCGCGGCGGTGCTGTGAACACCGGGCAGGTCAACAATCGTGACTTGCGGACCGAGTTCCGCACGGCTCTTGCCGCGCGACAGCGTGACGGTGGCGCCGGGATAGTTGGCGGTGTGAAAACCGCCGCCGGTCAGGCCATTCATCAGCGCCGTCTTGCCGGCGTTCGGCACTCCCGCCAGACAGACGGTTAACGCATGCACCGCAGGCGCAGAGGCCGCAAGTGGCGACGGCTTCGCCGCCTGCGGCGCGTCGGCGGCAGCAATATGGATGGATTGGCGTTCCACTACTCGACTCGTATCCAGGCGGCTTCACGTCTTCTGAGGGCCAGGCGCATGCCGCGCACGACGACCACCAGCGGATCACCGAACGGCACACTCTGCACAACGGCCATCTCTTCGCCGGGCGTCAGCCCCAGGTCGAGCAAGCGGCGACACTCATCGGTGGGACCATCAAGCTGCTTGATGCGGTAGAACTGATTGCGCGCTACGTCCAACAAACTCATTGAGGATTCCTTGACTGCAAAAAATGAAAATGAATTTCAATTTGAATCCAGCTAAGCAAGAATAAAGCGAAAGCGGGATGATGTCAACGATAAACTGCGCGAAAAGACTGGCGTCACCGCGAGGTAGACAGACGGCGAGCGGCGGCCCGCGCTTCATCAAGCGTCCGCACTTGGCCATCAAGCTGAAGCTCATAAACCTGCCGCAACCGCTCGCCCATTGCCGGGCCGGGCGCAAGCCCCATCTCAAGCAGGTGGCGGCCCAGGAGCAGCGGCGCCGGCGGCTCATGCTCGACGCTGAGTCGCCGCGCCCGCTCGATGAACCAGTCGGCGGCCTGCACGGCGCGATCATCAGCCGCAGCAGCCGCGGCACGGGCCAGTCCACAGGCTTTGACGAGGCGATAAAGCAGATCGATCTCGACCTGTCGCGAAAGGCGGCGAAAGTCGCCATCGGTCGTCTGCTCGCGGCGGGCAAAGAACTCGCAGGGTCGGGCTTGCTCGCGCAGCAAGGCGAGAACCTGTGCGCGCACGTCATAACCCAGGAGCGTGTAGAGCCCGAGCCGCCGCATCACCGCAAGCGCCGGTGGCTCTGCCGCGGCGGACTGGTTTACGCTGACGTCGCCGAGCGCGTGGCATAAGGTGGCGAGCATGACCGCCACGCGCCGTGGCCGGTGGAGTTCATCAGTCAATTGCGCGGCGTTGTTAAATGCCTGTTTGGTGTGCGCGAAGGCGTCATTGAGCGGCTCGCTGTCACTTGTGGTCGCGCACGGTTCCTCAGGACGGCTGCCGACGAGCGCCCGCAGTTCAGGGAACAGTTTGTCTATCACACCGAGTTGCAACGCCACGTCGAGGCCGATAGCGGGACGCGCGGCCATCAATAATAGTTTTTCGACTTCGCCCCAGATGCGCTCGTGCGGCAGATCGGCCAGATCAATCGTCCGACAGAGGGCGGCGGTCTGCTCATCTACGCTCATCTCGAAGCGCGCGGCAAACTGCATGGCGCGCAGAACGCGCAGGCTGTCTTCGACAAACGTCTCGGCGGCGACAGCGCGCAGCCGTTTCTGCCGCAAGTCGCGTATGCCGTCGTACGGGTCAATGAACTGATCGCCAAGCGGGTCGTAGAGAATGGCGTTGATCGTGAAGTCGCGCCGCCGCGCCGCCTCTTCGAAGCTCATCTGCGGGTCGCCTTCGATGGTGAAGCCGCGATGTCCGCGCCCGGATTTGGATTCGCGGCGCGGGATCGATACATCGATCTCCAGGCGCTCGCCGTTCGACGCCGACGCATCAGCCGCTGCCCCATAACAGACCAGCTTGTAGACGGCGAAGTGCTCGCCGACCGTGTTGACGCGCCCGAACTTTTTCAGCAGGGCGCGCAACGCTTCGGGCTCGACCGCGTAGACTTCGAGGTCATAATCTTTCGACTCGTAGCCGAGCAGGTGGTCGCGCACCCAGCCGCCGACGAGCATTGCCCGCCCGCCCGCCGCGCGCACGGCTTCACACACTTGCCGCACTTCTTCGCGCATCGAGACAAGCATAGCGGCATTACGCCATGCGATAAAGTGCTATAATGCGCTCGCTATGACCACCACTGCGAATGCCTTGGAGAGTCAGGAATTCGTCGCCCGGCTGGATGAAGAGATCGGCGCGATGCTTAGTCGCCTGGGCCAGATGAGCGCTGCCGGCACGGCGCCCGAAACCTTGACCGTCGAACGGCTGTTACGGCTGGCTTTGAAGAACGAGCTGGAAGCGACGGAGCTGGCGGCGATCTGGCTGGCGACGACGCAGGAGCTTGACGTTAAGCTGGCGCTGGCGCGGCAGTGCGGCGACGAGGCGAAACATTATCGAATGATTGCCGAGCGGCTCGAAGCGATGGGCGTTGATGCCGCCGGCATTGATCCGCGCGCCGGTGGCTATTCGCCGCTTTTCGAATTTCTGCGCTCACTTGAAAGCACGCCGGCTCGCGTCGCTGCCGGACAGTTCACCCGCGAGGGCCTGGCGCTGGTGCGCAATCAGGCGTTCATCGAATTCTGTGAAGCGCGCGGCGACCATGAAACCGCTGCGCTCTACCGCGAGGTCATTCAGCCCGACGAGCAGCATCACCATGAGATGGGCCGGCGCCTGCTGTTGCGCTATGCCATCACGGTTGCCGATCAGCAAGTCGCGCACGATGCGGCGCAACGTACGCTTGAGCTGGCCGAAGAGGTGCAGGAGACGGCGCGCATGAAAGCCGGCATCTCACACGCGCCGGGATGCTGAAGCCAATTTCGGCGGCTTACTGCATAGAGAAGTTAAAAACGATCACACCGGTAACGCGAACCGGCGTCGTCCCCAGAAAAGTCGGCTCGAAGCGCCAGCCGCGCGCCGCTTCGACAGCCGCCCCGACCAGCATCGGGTGACCGCTGACGGCGCGCGCCGCTTCGACGTGACCATCAAGCGCAATCATCACCTCTACTGAAACCGAGCCGGAAAGACGAATCTGCCGGGCCAGCGGCGGGTATTCCGGCGTGCGCCGGACGATGGATTTGCCCAGCAAGACGCCGGGACTTACCCGCACCTGGCGCGGGGGGTCCACTTGGGGCGTCGGGCGCACTGGCTCGACCGGGCGCGGTGGCGGCGGCGCGGTGGTTTCGCTGTGTGCGGGGCTGCCCGGCACAC
Organism: Blastocatellia bacterium; assembly: GCA_045807765.1. GTDB lineage: Bacteria > Acidobacteriota > Blastocatellia > UBA7656 > UBA7656 > DATENM01. The sequence continues at coordinate 564 of JBJMGU010000041.1, read as the reverse complement.
TGCCAATGCTATCGGGCACGCCGACGCCATCGGGCACGCCGACAACGCCTAGCTGGCCATCCATGCTGGGCAGCGTGGTCGGCCTGTGTATTGGCGCAGGCGTGTTGACGACCTGATCGAGGTCGCGGACTTGCGTGGGATCGTTGCGCGGCTCGACCGGCGGTGGGGTGTGGTCTCGTTGCGCGGGCGGCGGCGGGGCGGGCGGCGGCGGGGTGAGCAGCGTCAGCATACGCTCGCCTGTGTCGGCGAGCCTCGGCGTCGAGACCATCACGGATAACGAAAGCACACCGGCGATCACAATTGCGTAGATCGCCGAGGTGCCGAAGAAGAATCGAGCGATGCGGCCCCGACGCCGCTCGTTTGTCGAGATAACCAGCTTATTGAACATCGTACACGCTCCTTTGGGCAACACGCTTCCTTAAAGCCGCGGCTCAACGCGGGCGGTTGCCGATTAAGATCTGACGCTCTGTAATGTGGAATACGGCGGCGCTCTGAGGCAGGAAAGGCTAAAGCGGCGCCTTTGTCATTTGTCGCTGGTCGTTGGTGTCAGGTCATCTTACCGAC
>JBJMGU010000040.1:0-20756 GCA_045807765.1 Blastocatellia bacterium | reverse complement strand
GGTTGCGGCGGTTAAAACGAGCAAAGCGGATTTGTGGCGCAGCATACAATGAATCCTCAAACGCAACTTTCTAAAATCGGCATCGGCTGGCGGCCAGAGCTGGCGTTGATGATCGAGCGCGACCCGCAGATCGGTTTCGTCGAGGTCGTTGCCGAAAACATCTCGCCCGCCGACATCCCGCGTCCGCTCCTGAAACTTAAAGAGCGCGGCGCGACCATCATTCCGCACGGCACCGGCCTGTCACTCGGCACGGCTGAACCGCTCAATCCAAAACGACTCACGCATCTGGCGCGGCTCGCCGAAAGATTCGACTCTCCCTTCGTCAGCGAGCACATCGCTTTTGTGCGCGCCGCCGGACGCGATAGCGGCCACCTGTTGCCGCTGCCGCGCACATCAGCCGCGCTCGACGTACTTGCCGAAAACATCCTTGAAGCTCAAGCCGCGCTGCCCGTGCCGCTCGCCTTAGAAAACATCGCCACGCTGTTCGAGTGGCCCGGCGCGGAAATGAGCGAAGCGGCATTCATCAACGAGGCGCTCGAACGGACAAACATGCGGCTGCTGCTCGACGTAGCCAACCTCTATGCCAACGCGCGCAATCACGGCTGGGATGCGGCGGCTTATCTTGATGGCTTGCCGCTCGGGCGGCTGGCTTATGTTCACATTGCCGGCGGCGTCGCGCAGCATCGGCTCTACCACGACACGCACGCGCACCCGACGCCACAGGGCGCGCTCGCGCTACTCGAACAGCTCAGCGCTCGCGCTCACTTGCCGGCGGTGTTGCTCGAACGCGACGACCACTTTCCCGCAGAGGCCGAGCTGCGCGCCGAGCTTGACGCCATCGCAGCGGCCATCGAGCGCGGCGCACAGCGGCGCTCATCGCAGAATGCCGACTTATTGTCGCAAACCAGAAATTGCCATGTCTGAAGAGGCGCGACAACAACTCGCACGCATGCAAGCGCAACTCGTGGGCGCGCTGGTCGAAGGCACGACGGCGCCTGCCGACTTTGACCGCTTGCGGCTCGCGGCGGCGGCTGAAGCATTGATCTCGAAACGCGCCCGCGCCGTCGCCCGTGCCTGGCCACAACTGGCGTCTGTCCTGGGTGACGAGTTTGCCGCGAGCTTTGCAAGCTACGCGCGCACCCACACGCTGTCGTGTGACGCCAGCCCGATGGCTGATGGCCGAGCCTTCATCGCATCGCTTGAGGGTGAGGGCTTGTTGACTGACGAAGCCCGCCTTGAAGCGTTTGCTTTCGATGCGCGCTACCGGATTTGCAAAGATCAAATCACGCCGAGGCGCGGCCCATCCTTGCGCCTCCTGCGGCTCAGAGTGCAACGCCGGCTGATCCTGGTCATTCGCTTGCCGTTTGTCGGCGAGCGATGGTTAACCACAGACATTCTTTGAAACCTTAGCGGCGGGCGCGCGTGTAAGTTCACTGTCCAGACAAAGTGCAAGAAAAGCGCAAGTTTATTCTGTGGTTGCGCTGCGACGCCTGTGATATCATTTTACTTGGCTTTGCATTGCCCCAAAACGACGAACCGGCCACAATCAGCCGGCGATCAATTCGGGTTCAATCCCTATGGCTGAATACGTTTGCCGTTTAGGCACGCCTACAGGCGAGATTATTACTCGCACCATCGAAGCGACTGCCGAGCGCGAGCTGCGCACGAAGCTTGAGCGCGAAGGCTTTCGCGTCTTTTCGGTTGCCACTGGCGGCTCGGCGGGATTGCGCCGCGCGATTGGCGGCGAATCGCGCGGCCACAAGATCAAGACGGAAGATTTTTTGCTCTTCAACCAGCAGCTCTCGGCGCTGCTGCGCGCCGGCTTGCCGATCCTGCAAGCCATCGGCATCCTGCGCAAGCGCGTGCCCAACGAGCGTTTGCGGCTGGTGCTGGAAGACATCGAAGAGAAAGTACGCAGCGGCCAGGCGCTGTCGCAGGCCTTCGCGGCGCAGGGCGACACCTTCCCGCGCATCTACGTCGCTTCGATCCTTGCAGGCGAGCGCTCCGGCTCGCTCGACGAAGTGTTGCTGCGCTACGTCAGCTACCAGAAGACGATCACCGAAGCGCGGCGCAAGATCAAAAAGTCGCTCACCTATCCGGCGGTGCTATTCAGCGCCTCGATCCTGCTGGTGATGGTGCTGTCGACGTACGTCATCCCGCAGTTCATGAAGCTTTACGCCGGCCAGGAAGGTAACCTGCCGGTGGTGACGACGACCGTGGTCGCCATCGCCGACTTCATCAGCGGCAATCTGACTTGGCTGATCCCGACGGTCATTGGCACGGTGATCTTTCTGCTCTTCTGGCGGCGCACGCCGACCGGACGCTTATGGATTGACCAGTGGACGTTAAAGCTGCCGGTTGGCGGCGAAACCGTCAAGATGCTGACCATCGCGCAGTTCACGCGCAGCCTGGCGACGCTGCTTGCGGGCGGCATCACGCTGCCGGAGTCTGTAGAGATTGCCGGCGAATCGATCACCAACCGCGCCCTCAGGCTATCGAGCGCCGGCGTGCTGACCGGCATTCGCGAAGGCCGCCCGTTTACCGAGAGCCTCGAAGCTTCGGGCTGGGTCAGCGAGCTGGCCCTCGACATGATCGGCGTCGGCGAGCGCAGCGGCGCGCTGCGCGAGATGCTTGATGAAGTCGCCAACTTTTATGACGGTGAAGTCGAAGTCCGATTAAACACCATCACGACCTTTATCGAGCCGATCATCCTCATCTTCATGGGCGGCCTGGTGATGACGATTCTGCTGGCGATGTACCTGCCGCTGTTCAACATGATCGGCAACCTGAGCGGCGGACGAGGATAGTTATCAGTTGTCAGTTGCCGGTTGCTAGTTCGGAGCAGGAACTGATTCTGGCTGCACCCAACTAGGAACTGACAACGAGCGACTGGCAACTGGAGTTAAAATGGCTGAACAGATCGACACGAACGCGACCGCGGGTACAACCAATGGCAACGGCGGGCGTCCACCCGCCGAGATGACTCAGGAAGAGATAGCGGCGCGCGAGCGGGCGCGGCGCTATCGCCTGCGTTTCATAGACCTCAAGAGCGAAGAGCCGGCTTATCACCTGATCCATGAGCTGCCGGTCGAGTTGATGGTGCGCCACAGCTTCGTGCCGATGCAGCGCGAAGGCGACCTGCTCTATATCGCGATGGCCGACCCGACCAACCTCGCGGTCATCGATGAGATCGAAGCGCAACTGCACTGCCGCCTGAAGGCCGGCGTGGCGACCGCTGCCGCCGTCGAAGAGGCGCTCAAGCGCGGCGACACGGCGTCGCGCATGCTGCAAGACGCCACCGCCGGCTTCCGCTCGGAGCGCCTGGCGCTGGTGCGCGAGACCGACCAGGGCGAAGAAGTTCTCGACATGGATCGGCTGACCGGCGACGACGATATGTCGCCCATCATCAAGCTGGTCTACACGGTCGTACTGAACGCGCTTGAGCGGCGCGCTTCCGATATTCACATCGAGACGCGCGACGCCGACGTGCTGGTCAAGTACCGCATTGACGGGGCGCTCTACCGCGCCGCCGACCCCATCGATATTTCGCACCACCAGACGATCATTCAGCGCATCAAGGTGATGTCGGAGCTCGACATCGCCGAGCGCCGCGTGCCGCAGGACGGACGTTTCCGCATCATGCTGCGCGGGCGCAAGATTGACTTCCGCGTGTCGATCATGCCGGCGGTGCATGGCGAGAACTGCGTCATCCGTATTCTCGATAAAGAGCAGATCAACGAAGAGTTTCGCGACCTCAACCTTGATGTCGTTGGCTTTGCGCCGCAGGACTTGAAGAAGTTCCGCAAGTTCATCGCCGAGCCTTACGGCATGGTGCTGGTGACGGGGCCGACGGGATCGGGCAAGACGACGACGCTCTACGCCGGGCTGAACGAGATTAAGAACGAAGAAGACAAGATCATCACCATCGAAGACCCGGTCGAGTATCAACTGGTGGGCGTCACCCAGATTCCGGTCAACGAGAAGAAGGGGCTGACCTTTGCGCGCGGCCTGCGCAGCATCCTGCGCCACGACCCTGACAAGATCATGGTCGGCGAAATCCGCGACTCCGAGACGGCGCAGATCGCCATTCAGTCGGCGCTTACCGGCCACCTGGTCTTCACTACCGTCCACGCCAACAACGTCATTGACGTAATCGGGCGCTTCCTGAACATGGGCGTCGAGCCGTACAACTTTGTGTCGTCGCTCAACTGCGTGTTGGCGCAACGGCTGGTGCGCATGCTCTGTGTGCATTGCAAGCGGGCTTATCGGCCAGCCGACCAAGAGCTGTCGGAATCGGGCCTGAACCCTGAGAAGTATCACGATCAGGTCTTTTATAACGCGGTCGGCTGCGAGGTCTGCAACTTCACGGGCTATCGCGGACGCACGGCGATCCACGAGTTGCTGGATGTGACCGACCACATCCGCGAAATCATTTTGGAGCGGCGACCCGGCTCCGAGGTGCGCCGCGCGGCGCGCGCCGAAGGATTGACGAGCCTGCGCGAGTCGGCGCTGGCGAAAGTGTTTCTGGGCGTGACGACACTGCACGAGATCAATCGCGTCACGTTTGTCGAGTAGCGGTCAGTTGTCAGTTGCCGGTTGTCAGTTATCGGCTGTACAGGCTAAACGCCGGCAATACGAATACTCAACAACTGGTCGCTGGCAACTGACAACTGGCAACTGCTTACAGTTTATTTCGAACTTCTGGCATGGTAGAGTGGTTTAATCGAACAGATTTGCTGAGAAGTCCGAACGCGCAGCCGCCCGGCACGACGAACCATAGGGGAGGCGGCTGCCGATAAGTATTAACTAGGTCCGTTGTTCCCGTGTGCGAAATTCATTCTTGAGGTACTGGTCATGGTAAAGAAGATGCTGAAGATTCAACAGGCGATAGCGCTCGGATTGATGCTGCTGCTGAGTGTGCCGCTGGTCGCGCTGGCAAGCGACGATAAGAAGCACTACAAGCAAGGCATGCAATACGAGAACAATCAGCAGTGGGACAAGGCCGCCGAGCAGTTCGCGCTGGCGGTGGCTGAAAAGCCCTCGAACATTGAATACCGCCTGCACCTTCAGAAGTGCCTGGTCAACGCCGGGGCCATGCTGGTCGAGCGCGGCAACAAGCTCGCCGAGCAGAAGGACTACAACGCTGCTTATCAGGCGTTCCGCCAGGCTTACTCTTTCGACCCGACCAACGAGATGGCGCTGATCAAGGCGCGGCGCATGCTCGAAAAGCAGGGCCTGCCGACCAAAGACCTGCCGTCGGGCAGCGACGAGGCCGGACCGAGGATCAAGCCGGAAGAGGATATGAGCAAGAAAGCCTCTTTTTACAAGGCCGGCATGCCGACAGCCAACGGCGTCTACTTCCCGAGCCGCAACATCCCCGTACAGTTGCCGGCAGTGCCGGGCAAGCGCTTCAGCAAGACCGACGTCATCTATCGCGACACGCCGCTGCTTTCAGCCATCGAGCAGTTGGCGCAGACCATGAAGCTCAACATTATCTTCGATCAGCAAGTGCAGAACATGATGCGCGCCCAGAAGATCAACGTCGAGATGCGCGACGTCACCTATCCGCACGCCATGGAGATGATCCTTAAGACCAACAACCTGATGTACGCGCAGCTCGACACGCGCACCATCGTCGTTGCCAGCGATAACCCGGCCTCGCGCATGAAGTACGAGCCCTTTTCGGTGCGCACCTTCTACATCAAGAACGCCGACATCGGCGAAGTCAAGTCCGCCATCCAGGGTTCGCTCGCTACTAAGTCGGTGACGCCCATAAAACAGCTTAATGCGCTCATCATCCGCGACACGCCGGCCAACCTTGAGCTGATCGAATCCATGATCAACTCGCTGGACAAGGCAAAGGCTGAGGTGCTGATCGACATCAACATCTATGAAGTGTCGCGCAACGATCTAATATCAATCGGCAACCAGTTCAACACCTCGGACGCCAACAAGAACGCCGGCACGTTTGAAGGCTTCGCCGGCTTCGGGTCGGGCGGTCTGGTTCAAGGCTTCGCGCACACTTTCATCAACAACGGGCCGTGGGGGTTTACTGCCGGCGTGCCGCCCAGCCTGCTCAGCTTCTTCCAGGACAAAGGCAAGGCGAAGCTGCTCGCCTCGACGCAAGTTCACGTGCTCGACGATCAGGATCAATCGATCAAGATCGGCCAGTGCGTGCCGATTCAGACGGCATTCGTGCCGACCTATAGCACCGTGGTGACGACCGGCGCGAACGGCCAGCCCAACAACCCGAACACTCAGAACGGCAACTTTAACAACTTCGGTTACGGCGGCAGCGGGTATCCGCAGATACAATACGAGAACGTCGGTCTCAACATCGATATGAAGCCGAACGTCTATGAAGACGAAGTGCAGTTGAAGATGAAGATCGATTCGTCGTCCGTTGATAGCAGCATCAACCCGCTGACGCCGACCTTCAATCAACGCACCATGTCTTCGATGGCGCGCATCCGCGACGGCCAGACGACGCTTGTCGCGGGCGTCACCCAAACCGAGCAGAGCAAACGCGTCAAGGGGCTGCCGCTGATCGGCTTAATCCCTATCCTCGGTCGCTTTTTCTCGACGCCGGAGACCAAAGACCGCCAAAGCGACGTTGTCATCACGGTGACGCCGCACATCCTGCGCCGCGCCGACATTCGCGACGAGGATCATTACGCGAAGTATTCGGGCGACGCGCAGAACGCTTACAACCAGTTGCGCATCGAGCAGATTCTCTACCTCGCCGACCAGGACGAAGGGCAACCGCCGCCGGTGGCGATGGGTGGCGGACAATCTGAAACGAAGCCGGCAGCCACCGTGCCTGCCGCCACGACGCCGACCAACGTCGCGCAGCCGACTCCGACCGGAGTTGTCGTCGGCCCGATCCCGACGCAGCCGCCGGCCAGCCGCGCAGACATTCAGCGCACCTCTGTGTCAGTGCCGGGCTCGCCCGTCAAGCCGCAGCACAACGACGCCACCAATCAGAGCCAGCGTAATAAGCTGGATGATGACGACGACGATGACGACGACACGCCCAACGCGCAGGGCGATAAGGCTGTGCAGCCGGTGATTGTCAGCGTGCGCGCCGCGACCCCTGTCGCGACACGCGGCCAGGACCTCTACGTCGCCATCAATCTGGTGGGCAACAACGAGATTTCCTCGGCGCACATCTCGCTGAGCTACGACACCAACCTGCTAGAGCCGAAGAGCGTACGCGACAGCGGCTTGCTGCGCGGTGGCGGCGCGCCGCCGGACTTGCAGTTTACCGGCGAAGGCGGCCAGTTGCAGATTCAGCTCGACAAGCCGCAAGGCAGCGGCGGCGCGATGGCGCGCGGCCAGTTGTGCCTGATCGTCTTCACGGTCAAGAATCCCGGCACCTCGCCGCTGACGCTCAACGAAGGGCAGTGTTTCTTGCGCATGCCGAACGGCCAGGTCCTGCCGCTCAGGCTGCAATCGTCGCAGGTCGAAGCCCGCTGAAGCGATGGCAGATTGTGGATTGCGGATTACAGAAAGTTACGAACGAATCAAGAGCCATGAGAAGTTACGAATTCGGAATTAAACGCCGCAGAACAGCGGACCGAGATCGCCTGACAATCCGTGTTCCGCATTCCGCATTCCGCATTCCGCAGGGTTTCACCCTGCTTGAGATCATTATCGTCATCACCATCCTGTCGGTGTTGACCGCGGCGGCCATCCCGATGGTGCGCAATAGCGTCAGGCGCCAACGCGAAGAAGACCTACGGGTGGCGTTGCGCCAGTTGCGCCAGGCCATTGACCATTACAAGGAGTTCCACGACCGCACACAGGGCGGGGGGATCCCCATCGAATGGAAGACCCAGAGCGGCTACCCAAAGGAATTAAAACTCCTCGTGGACGGTTTCATTCCGGCCAATCAGGTCGGCACCAGCGGCAACAAAGTCCGTTTCCTGCGCCGCCTGCCCGAAGACCCGATCACCGGCAACACCGAGTGGGGCACGCGATCATATAAAGACGATCCGACCTCGTCATCATCGGGCGGCGATGACGTCTTCGATGTATTTTCAAAGAGCGACGGCACGGCGCTCAACGGCACGAAGTACAAGGACTGGTAATCAGCAAGCAGGAAGCAGCATGAGAGACGAAGTCATGAGCAGAGCGTCACTGACAACCGATTTAGAGCGCCCGTCGCAAGCGGCGAATGGCAATCGCCGTCTTCCGTCTCCTGCCTCGCGCCAGCGTGGCTTCACGCTGCTTGAGATGGTGATGGTGATGACGATCATCGTCATTCTGGCGACCATCGGTATCACCTCGTATCAAAAAGTGCAGTTGAAGGCCAAAGAGACGCTGCTCAAAGACGACCTGAACACCATGCGCAAGCTGATCGATCAGTACGAAGCCGACCGCGAGCAACTGCCGCAAGCGCTCGACGATCTGGTCAGCTCCGGCTACCTGCGCGAAGTGCCGATAGACCCGATCACCGGCGAAAAGGATTGGACAACGGAGACCGGCGAATCAACGGTCTCGCGCGAAGCCCAGCAGGGCATCATCAACGTCCACAGCAACGCCGCCGGCGGAGGCAGCGACGGCAAAGCCTACAGCGAATACTGAGGAAAGGGGCTAGGGGCTAGGGGCTGGGGACTAGGGGCTAGTGAAACAGACTATCTGTTCTTTACTAGTCCCTAATCCCTAGCCCCTAGCCCCTTTCGCAAAGATGTCATCACTACAGCGTTACTTTCTCTCGCCGCAAGCGCCGCCGACGGCTGCCGGCTTCATTGACGATTCATTCACGGTAGTTGATCTGCGCCGCGCCCGTCATGGGTTCACGCTCTCGGCCAGCGCCGTGACCCAACTGCCGCCGGACGTGGTGAAGCCGTCGTTTGACGAATTGAATATCCTGAACATTGCAGAGCTGGTAGAGATCATCAAAGAAACCGCCGAAGCCGCCGGGCTGATGCGCAAGAAGCGATGGTCGGTGGCCTTGCCCGACACGATGGCGCGCTCGTTTGTTGTGCCGCTTGAATCGAAGCCGGGGAGCCGCGCCGAGCTCAACGAAGTGCTGGCATGGAAGATTGAGCGGCTGGTCGCCACACCGGCAACCGAGCTGCGCATCTCACGCCAACGCATCAGTCCGCTGGCCGGGCAGGAGCGTTACGTCATAACCGTCACCCGCGAGGAAGTCGTTGCGCAATACGAAGAGACCTTCGAACAACTCAGGTGGACGGCGGGGTTGATGTTGCCGCGCCACCTCGGCGAGGCGCAATGGTTGGCGTGGGATAAATCGCCCGGCGATAAGCTGCTGGTATCCGCGAACCGCCAGGGATTCACGTCGCTGGTCATGCGCAATGGCGAGCCGTTGCTGGTGCGCAGCTATCAATGCGAGCCCGAAGCGACCGCTGACGAGCTGCACCGCTTCGCGCTTTATTATCGCGACCGTCTGGCGACGAACGCCGGGCCGCTATCGGCGATGCTGGTGCTTGGGCAGATCGATCTTGATGAAACGCAACGCGCCGTCAGCGATGCCACCGAAAGCGAGCCGCGCGCGATGCGCGCAGCAGAGTTCGGTTTCGACATAAATACCGACGCGATCCGCTTTGAGCATCTGGCCGGCGCTGCCGGCCTGGCAACGATTGCCTGGCAATAAGACGAGGGGTTAGGGACGAGGGACTAGGGACTAGTAGGAGAAGATAGATTTGAATTGTGCCCCTTCTTTCACTAGCCCCTGGTCCCTAGTTCCTAGCCCCTCGTCCCTGCTTTAATCAGATTTGTCGCGACCGCTGCCTGATTTCTTGCCACCGCCCGATTCCTTGTTGACGGTCGCCCAGGCGCGACGTTCAGCTTCTTTCTCAGAAACGCCGCGGTCCTCGTAGCCCTCTTCGATATGCTCGGCCTGGCGATTCTGCTTGTCGGTATAATCTCCCTTATCTCCCTTCGGCATAATTACCTCCTGTTCGATGTTCATTCATCCCATGAATTGATTTGGAATGCTAACCGCGTCTCAACTTTCGGCATTCCTGTCTCACCTGATAAGGCAGCAAGCCTGATGCCAGCTTGAGCCGCCGCACGCGGTCATTAAGCTTATCTCCTAAGACGTTTAAGACATAGCCAGAAGCCATCGGCTATGCAGCGCCGGCCTGCACATAACGGTATGCGTATTGCTGAATAATAACCAGCGTCATTAGGTAGGCGGGCCGCATGCCCGTAACTGGTACATCAACTAACCACGGAGGACATCCATGTCAGCTAACAAAGATAATCCCGGATCACAGCAAGGCGGTCAACAGGGCGGTCAGCAGGGCGGCCAGGGTGGCCAACAAGGTGGCCAGCAGGGTGGTCAACAAGGCGGCCAGGGCGGCCAGCAGGGCGGTCAGGGTGGTCAGCAGGGGGGCCAGCAAGGAAGCCAGGGGGGCCAGCAAGGCAACAAGCAGGGTGGCCAACAAGGCGGATCGGGTTCATCGTCCGGTAATCGTTAATCTAACAACCGGGCTTTAGCCCGCGCTTGAAAAAAAAGTCAGGAGAAGAGGCCGGCCCCGCCTGCGGCGATGGCAGCTATCTTCTCCTGACTTTTTTTGTGTCTCATTGGCTGCGCGGCTTGCCTGTCCAGACTGACGTCGCTGCCGCCGGCGCGACAGAGCTACCAACACCAACCCCATAAAGCTCAACCGACATAGCGAACTTCTTTTTCGACACCAGCCCGAGAATCAAGCGCACGTCCGCCGATTCGCCGGGCGCAAGCTGCTTATCTTCGCCCACGTCTACGACCTGCCGCGCGCCGGCTCCGGGCAGCGTTTGCGGATCGCGCGTCAGCAGCACATGGCTGCGGTTTAGATCAGCGATGCGCAGGAATGGACTGGCGATGGCGATGTTGCCGCGATTGGTTATTCGCAGGTTCATCACCAGGCGCAGCGCGCCGCTGGTCGCTTGCCCCGCGGTATTATCCATCCAATCGATGTTCTGTTTTTCCGAAGAGACCAAGCTGATCGTGACATTGGCGCCGACGTTCGCGCCGATGGTGAAGTCGGCGCGGCTGTCGCCATAAAGCGCATTGCCAAAGCTGCCTTCAATCGCCACCAGACGCAACCGCGCCGTCGTCGTCGCCACCTTGGGCATCGTCAGATTGTACTTTTCGAGGTTGCCCGCAATGTTTTCCACGAGCTGAGTAAAGCTTATGCCGCCATCGGTCGATAAGTAGAGTTGCTGCTTCACGGGCTGAAAGCCCGCCTGATGGGGCAGCGTCCAGGTGACCGTGAACGGCTCGCCGGCGACCAGCCGCTCGCCGCCGCCCGGCGAGGCGATGACCAGATTGGGAATATCACCGGCCAGTGTCGGCGCCATCTGGTGAATCGCGTCCGTGCCGCCCTCTGTGCCGGCGCCACCGGCTTCTTCATAAGCCGCCCACGCCCCCGTGCCCGCCGCATAAGCGGCGACGGTCGCCGGCTCGGCGTCGAGATTGAAGCCCGCCGTGTCTGTAGCGTCAACATAGAGCCGCCAGGCGCTCGTCAAGTTGTCGTCTTGCGTGATGACCGTCTCGCCGGCCCAGGTGTCGTTGTCGTAAACGGTCTTCTGCCAGCCTTCGTCCGGCGTCGTGGCGATTAGCGTCAGCTCGTCGCGCTGCCCATCACGGCCCAGAGTGGCGCGCGGCGGCAGGGCGGTACGCATGCTCTTCGAGAATTGTAATCGAACCTGCAACTGCCCCGGCGCGATGCCGGGAAAGCGCGTGTCGGTGACAAGCTGCCGCGTGCCCGCTGTGCCGTCGGCGGGCTGCACCCAGTGCGCCGCATAGACGAGCTTCGAGAAGCCGCCGTCAGAGCCGATGCTGTAGGCTTTGATCGATTCGAGAATCGGCGGCCCAGCGGCCCAATTCAGGATGGGACCGAGGCCCGCCCAGTTCTCAGCGTTGGTTTCGCCGATCTGCTCTTCGGGCACCGCAAAGTCGCAGCAGGTCGGGCGCATCTCGATGGTCAACGGCACGGCGACATGGCTGGCGCCGTAGGCGAAATCGGTTGACGAGCCGGTCACCTGATAGAGATCAACCGAAGCCTCCGGCTGATAGAGCTTGCCGCTCGTCTTCTTAATCTCGGCGCTCACCTGCTGCGCCAGTTGTGCCTGCAACGCGCCATCGGGCGTGGCATCATGCTGATAGCCCCAGGGGTAAAGAATCAACTGCGCGAAGTTGTGATAATCAAGCTCGGCGCGAAAGTGGCGATTAGGATCACGGATGAGCGCCTGCATGGCTTTGATCTCGGGCTCGCTGGCGGCCTGCGGGCCACGATAGATTTCGACGTTCGCCGGGTCATCGCTGGCGCCGGCGTCGTCTTGCAGGCAGCTCTTGTCCGCCGAGCAGTAGTCCTCGCACGGCGTGTCGCCGCGCAGTCGCCACTGGTAATCATAGTTACGATTCAAGTCAACGCCGACCGTCGAAGCGCACGAGCTGAGGGTGATCGGACGGCGGTTCTTGCGCCACATTCGCGTGCCGTCGCTGATCGTCGAAGAGCCACTCTGGCTGTAGACCAGGCCATCAGGGTTGACGATAGGAACGATCCAGATTTGCAGACGATCTATGGCCTGGCGGACGCCGCCGCCGCTCGCATATTGATTGATGAGCTGATTGGCGAAGTAGACGGGCGATTCGACCGATATCCACTCGCGGGCGTGGTGACAGCCGGTAATCAGCACATCGGGCTTATTCGTATTGTCGGCGGCGGCATCGCGGGTGATCTTGAGCGCGAAAATCTCGCGCCCTTCGTAGCTCTGGCCGATGCGGACATAAGCCGCCAGATCAGGGTGCGCCGCCGCCAGCGCCTTGAATTCATTCTGCGTCTGCTCGTAGGTGTGATAATGGTCGGCGGCCTGGGTGCGTATGTCACCCGTTTTGTCGTTCTGGGTGCGCGGCCCGAAGTTGAATGCTTCGTCGAAAAGCCGCGGCGCGAGCGCCGAAAACTCCTCGGTCGTGTAGAAGCCCACAAGCTGAAAGCCGCGCCGCGTGTACTGCGCTTCGACGTGCGTGTTGATCGCCTGCCGTGAGCCGTCAGTCGAGAAAACGTCGAGATAAGCGATGAGCGCGCCGCGCCGCATCAGCAGATTTTCGCGGTCGCCGAGCCATGCCGCGTTGCCGGTTGCCGGCGCAGTTGATTTGTTGAGATCGATCACCGCAACGCGCACCTGGGTCGTGCGCTCGGCCTCATCGCTTTGATAAGCCGGCGTTACGGCGCGCGCCGCCGGGTCGCCCTGCTTGTGAGCTTGCTGCCAATCGGCGACCGAATCGAAGAGAACCTCGGCGCTCAGACCTTGACGCGCCAGACGTTCAACCAGGTAAGGCGGGGCGGCGATGACGGTCTCTGAAGGCTGTGCGGACCAGACATAGAACTCAAGACCGTAAAGACCGGCGACGCGGGCGATTGCGTCAGGAGTGGCGCGGACGCGGACGATCTGCGGGACGAATTCGTTGCGCGCGAGCTTCGCTTGCACTCCTTGGAAGGCGCGCCATGCGGCCTTCTGCAACTGCGCGTTCGGATGCTGCAAGGCGGCGCGCCACGTCGCGTAAGCGCCCGGCTCGTCAAGTTCAGCAAGCTCCGCGAGTGCCGCATGAAACTCGTCGGCGCGCGCTGACCTGAGCCGCGCTTCAAGCGGCGCGAACCACACCCGACGATTGCCATTGTCGCGCAAGGCGGCTGAAACGCGCGGCGGCAGGCCGGCGCTCACGAGCAAGAAAGCCGATAGGATGATTATCAATGACAGGATCGCCAGGCGAGTGGCGGCACGACACTTCAACGCATTTCCCTCTGATTTGATAATGAACCCGTTTCCACTAAAGGGGGCGGCGTGGTCAAGCGTAGCAGATACAACAGACAACTTGCCAGTCGGCAGTAAAAAAGCCACGGAAGCATTGCCGCCGTGGCTTTGACTTTCTTCAGCGAACCGGCTCAGGGCCGGCGACGCCGGGCCGGCTTCTCCGGCTCGACCTGCTGTTGCTTTTTCAAATCATCAAGCACCGCTTTCACTTCGGCGACGTGCTTGTCGGTTGCCGGCGCTTTGGCGACAAAGTCTGCCAGATAGTTAGCGCCCTCCTGCACCTTGGCTTTCTCGCCCGTCGCCACCAGCGTCAGGCCGAGCCCGAACAGCGCATCGACATTATTGGGATCGGCTTGCAGGATGGCTTTGTAGGCGGCTGTGGCCTCGTCCGTGCGCCCGGAGTTGAAATACATCTTGGCCTTCATCACTTCCCACTTGCCTTTGTTGGCCGGCGTGTCGAGCGTCTCCGCCTGATCGATGGCCTTCGCCGTATCATCGATGACCGTGGCGTCGCTATACATTTCCACCAGCAGCCCGGCATTCTTGGCCAGGATGCCGTAGTAAATTAGCAACTCGTTGTTGATGTTGGCGTCGTCGGTCGCCGGCACCTGCGTGCCGAAGGCGATGGCCCGCTTGGCCGACTCATAGCCTTTCTGGAAGTGTAGCTTGGCGGGTTCCTTCTGCTTCTTGTTGAAGAGGTCGGCGCCCAACTGGTAATGGGTTTCGGCGAGCTGGGCGTTCGACTTGTGCGCTACCTCGACGAAGGCCTTGTGCTTGCCGGGATCAACCGCCGCCGCCTGCTCGAATTCGGCAATCGCGCCTTCGTAGTTATTCGCCGTCTTCAACTCGGCGCCCGCCTTGAAATGCTTGATTGCCTCGTCGAGATTGGCCTGCAATGCTTGCGTTTCTTTGTTCTTCTCAGCGCGCTCTTTGGCGGCGGCTTCCGCTTTGGCGCGGTCGGCAGCCGAAACGGTCGGTGGAGGCGCTGAAGGATTGACGCCGCTGCCTTTCATCGCCGCCAGCACCTGCTCGTAGGTCGGCACGGAGCCGTTGCCCGGATCGAGCGTGAAGTCGAGCACCGGCACCTGGCTGACCTTGATGCCCGTCTGCCAGGTCGGCGCCGCGCCGGGGCCGGAAACGACAAAGATGTAAGTTCCCTGAACCGGAATGCCGAGACGGATGTATCGGCCATTCTTGTCGGCTTTGACGGGATACGTGCCTTTGATGTCCGTGCGGTAAATATCAACCTGTGCGCCGGGGAGCGGCTTCACCGAGCCGTCCGCCGCTTTCAGCTTGATGGTGCCTTCAATCTGCGCCGTCTGGGCACTCGCTGCCAGCGTAAGCAGCATGGTCAACGCCGCAAGCAGCGCCGTTTTTTTCAACATGGTAAACATCGGGAATCCCTCCGTAAAATCTGCCGGCTCACAAGCCAGGTCTTCGCCAAACTGAGATGCAATTCGCGCAAGCGTCAGTTGGCAGAACGATCATGAAAACATTCCAGCGTGAATGAATTAACGAAATCAATTAAGCCGTATATTCAGTGTATCGCAGCCATTCTTGGGGTGTCAACGCGACCGCCCGGCGAGTGGCTTCGGCGCAAAGGCGAGATTTGCAGTCCGCTTGACAAGGCTCAGGGAGCGCACGATTGATTACAGAAGAAGCTCGTCACCAGTTTGCCCGCCGCGTCGGTAATCACCACATTGCCGGGCAAGCCGTTGCAGACTTTTTTCTTGGCGAGAATGCTCTGATACACTCCCGCCACGGCGTCCAGCCCTTGCATCTTTACTTTCTTCGGCGCGACACCGCCAATCGTCACGGTCGAATCTGCCGGGTACTTGCCGCCGGTGATGAGCAGCGAAAACGCGCCCGCCGTATCGCGCTGCAACTCGCAGCGATCGGCTTGCGGCGTACCGCCGGGATCGCCGCCGCTGCCACCGCCGCTCGCCGTTTTGCAGGTCACCGTCACCTGTACGCCTTGCTCGTTGCCAAGCGGGCACGGCGTCGGCGTCCCCTGCGGCAGCGCCGTCAGGTTGCGGCTGGTGCCGTTCGGCCCGGTCGCGTAGATCAAGAAGGTCTTGCCGGCGTTGGCCGCGCCAAAGTCGAACAGCGCATCGATGACATTTGTGTTGATGATTACAAAAGCTTTCGATTGCACCACGTTGGCCGGGTTGCCGCGCTCGACGGCAAAGACTCCTGTGACGTTCGGCTTGCCGTCGCCGAGCAGGAAGCACGAGCCGGGAACGATCAAGTTTTGCGGCACGGCACAGTCAAGGCTCGACGGCGAAGTCGAAATCACCACCGGCGCGCGCAACCCTAAATCGATAGCCACCGTCTGCGTGATCGTGTAGGTGCCAAAGACGTTGTCATCGCCTGCGGTGATGGTCTGGCTGAAAACGACATTTGCTTTGCCGCCGCAACAGGCGAGCGGGAAGGGTGTGCCCGGCAGGCCAGGCCCGAGCGCCGGCAAGGTCGCTCGCACCAGCAGCGAGTTGACGATGGTGACGTCTTTGAGCGGAATCATCAGTTCGGGCACGCCGTCGGCGTTGGTGTCGCAGACGATGTTGATCGAGCCCGGCACAAGTGTGCACCCAACAAAGTTGAGCGTCACTTCGCACAGCGCGTTGATGATGCCGACGGTCGAGCGCGGCTCGGGCACCGGCTGATTCGGCGCAACGGTGAAGGGGTCAGGGATAATGACGGTCGCGGTGCCTTGCGGCGTGGCGGCAGCCGACACGGCGCGCGCCACCATCGGGTTGGCATAACCGGCGGCCTGCGCTTGCCAACTGACGAGCGGCGCAAGCCCCGCAGCCATCGCCAATGAAAGCAGAATCAGTAAGAGCATCTTCGCCATGATTTCCCTTCCCTCGGCGCCGCCGGGTTGTCAAAGTGTGGCGCGCCCGCGGGCGCGATATTATTGCCGTACGGGCCGCGACATGCAAGCCGCCGCTCGACCAATCATCTCGCGGCTGTGACAAGCTGCGCGCTGATGTGCTATTGATTATTCTGATACGCGGCGTGGCGCGACTACAATTTGACAATCCAGCATAAGGAATCATCCCGCTTGCTAAAACTCACATTCCTCAAAGCGCTGAGCAGCCCCATAAAAACGGTGATGGCCTGGGCCGCACCGACGACGACAGCGAGCGCCGGCGCGGCTTCGGCGCTATGGACTTTCCCTTCCGTGCTCGGCTCGGCGATGCTGATCGCCTGGGCCGCCGAGGCAGCACAGTTCCTGGTCTCGCAGGGCCTGGCGCTGGCCATCCTCGCATGGCTACAAACCCTGCCCGAGTTCGCTGTCGAAGCGGTCATCGCCTGGCAGGCCGGCGAGACCGTGCGCAACAGCACCAACGTTTTCGAGATTCAGCACGCCACGTCGCTGATGACTGCCAACTTCACCGGCAGCCTGCGATTGCTGGTCGGGCTGGGCTGGCCGATGATCTATGTGACCGCCGCGGTATTCCATCGCCGGCAATCGCGCCGCCGCCTGCGCGAGATCAAACTAGAGCGCGAGCACGCCGTCGAAGTCGTCTTCCTGTTCATCTGCATCGCCTACTTCGTCATCGTCTGGTGGAAGGGCACGCTGACCATGCTCGACACGGCGCTGCTGTCGCTGATCTACGGTGTCTACCTTTACTTCCTCAATAAGATTCCGCCGCAGGAAGAAGAGAAGATGGATGAGATGGATCGCATCCCACGTTTCATCCTGCGGCAGCGGCGTGCACTGCGCAACGCCATCATCGTCGGCCTGTTCACCGGCGGCGGCCTGATCTTGTACTTCATGGCGCATCCGTTCCTCGACAGCCTGAAAGCGATTGCCGTGGGGTTAGGGCTATCGACCTTCGTCTTCGTGCAATGGGTCGCGCCGTTTCTGTCAGAGTTCCCCGAAAAGGTTTCGGCCTTCAACTGGGCGCGGCGGGTCACGCAAGCGCCGCTTGCCTTGATGAACATGGTCAGCTCGAACATCAACCAGTGGACGATGCTGGTGGCGATGCTGCCCATCGCTTACGCGCTGGCGCTCGGGCAGGTGGGCGTCATCACCTTTGACGAGCATCAGCGGCTTGAGATTCTGCTGACCATCGGCCAATCGCTGCTCGGCGCGGTGCTGCTGGCAAACATGCGCTTCTCGTGGTGGGAGGCGCTGTTGTTATTCACGCTCTGGCTGGTGCAGTTCGTGCTTTCAGGCTTTGAAGCGCCGGCGGTGGTGATGCCGGGCATGAGCGATCACAACAGCCTGGCGGTCCGCCTGGCAGCGTGGCTGTCGGTGAATGTCGAGCAGGTCGAAACGCTGGCGCATCAGGGCAAGCTGTTGATCACGGCAAGCTACTTTGCCTGGGTCAGTCTCACCATCGCTCTGGCCTTCAAGCGCCGCAATGTCTTTGCCGCCTTCTCGATCTTCCCGCGGCTGATGCGCGAACACTGGTAGGACGCCCGGAGGTTCGGTTATGAGCATCAAGACGATTCTGGTCTCCACCGATTTCAGCGACAACGCGCAGGTCGCGTTCGAGAAAGCCGGCGAGCTGGCACACCTGCTGAAAGCCAAACTTCACATACTGCATGTTCAGGATGAAAGCGCGTTGCGCGTCGCCATCAAGGAAGGCTTGCTGGAATCGTGCGAGAACGACGAAGCGATTCACGCCGCTGTCGAACGATTGACTGAAGAGCGCTTCGCCCAAATGTTCGCGGCTGTAGATTGCGCCGACCTCGACATCACCCGCCTATCGAAGCGCGGCGAGGCGGCGGCGCAGACCCTTGCTTACGCCAAGCGGATTGACGCCGACATGATCGTCATTGGCCGGCACGGCGAAGGCGTCTTGAGCAACATCATCAGCGCCGTGCTCGGTCGCGTCGCCGAAGTCATCATTCGCAAATCGCCCTGCCCTGTGCTGGTCGTCCGCCGCGACCACCGGCGAGACGCGGCGACGCGGTGAGGGAGAAAGCGACGCGGCGACGCGGTGACGCGGCGAGGGACAGACACCCAAACTGAGCGCCGACTTTTCTTTCCCCGCGTCGCCGCGTCGCCGCGTCACCGCGTCCCTCTCAGCCTCTGATCTTCAGCTTATAGATTGACCAGGCGACGCGGTTGTTATGATTGGCCGTCGCCGTGATGCGTACGAAGCGGGCGCGCACCGGCGTGAAGGTCGCCATCGAGCGGTCGCGTTCGCCCGCACCTTCAAAGACTGTCTGCCAGCGGTTGCCGTCGGCGCTCACTTCGACGCGATAGCGGCCCGGAAAATCTCGCCCTTCCGGCTCGTGAACCTGTACGACGCGCGACACCGTGGTGCTGCTGCCGAGGTCAACCTGCACCCACGCGCCGGCATAATTCGCCGTCGTCGTCGTCGCTCGCGTCGTGTTGCTGTCGTCTACCACGGCGTTGATGTTCGTGATGCCCTGCGCGGTGATGCTGCGAATGGCACGCGCCATTAACTTGTCATCGTCCGTATCGGGTTTTTCCTTGTTTTCTTTGTTGTCGGGCTTTGGCGCGGGCTGCGAAGTCGGCTGCTGCGGGGTCGGAATGGTGCGCGCCTTCTGGCCTGGATCGATGCCGGCAGTTAACTCAGCGATTGACCACTCCTGCTTGTACACCGTGTTGACAGCCGTGGCGGTGACGCGAATGAAGCGCCCGCGAATGGCTTCGAACTTGGCCTTGCTCTCGCCGCGTTGCCCCTCGCCTTGCCATGCGAGCATCCACGGCCCTTGCGCGCTGGCGCCGACTTCGACTTTGTAAGCGCCCGGCGCGTGCGTCGGCCAGCGCCCGTGATCCTGTGCGATGCCGATGATGTTCTGTTCGCTGCCGACGTCAACCGTGAAGCTCAGGCCGATATAATCCTTGCGACCCGAAGTCGCCCGCGTGTCCACGCGCCCGTCGTTGGCATTGGCCAGGTCGAGCAGATCACCGGTAACCGCTGCCGGTCGCACCGCGCGCGATTGCACGGTCTGCTGTGCGATAACCGGTATGCCGAGCGCCGCGATCAACAGCGATAAAACGAACGACATGATGAACCTTTTCATAGCCATCCTCCTGATTTGCTGCCGCCGGTCGTCGCCTGCGGCGCTGGTTGTCTCTTGAAGTGCGATGGTCTGCACACGGTCTGCGTTGCTCAGAGCAGTTTTCGCTTGGATGTAGCGCAAGGCGGTTAGCTTGCGTTACAGATCTGCAACCACGGCTCTGATCGCCACATGTCCACAAGAATCATTGCTTGAATGTTAGCATGGCCCGCCGCCCGCCGCCGAGCCTCTGCGGCACACCGATAAAAGTCTTAAAACTTCAAACCAGTTGATCGTCCTTTTGGCTGAACAACATAGGCTTATGCGAGATGATGCGGAATCAGGCTGGATGAATAATTCTGTGGCCTAATTGTGGCCTGATCTAAGCACCTTGAATGAGAAAGAAAGTTAAGAAGCTAGAAGCCTCTTACCTCTGCGCAGGCTGTAATTGTTATTTCTCACAACAGCGATGGGGCCGGACTCGCCGCTTCTGCTCTGATGCCTGCAAGATGCAAGCCTATCGCCGCCGCAGGAAACCGCCTGGTGGACGGTTTGTTCAAACGAGCCGAGAGGATTTAGCTCTAATTAAAAAGCTGAAGGCAGCGCCGCTAGATGAAAAGAAGGCCTTGGCGGTTTCCATTTTGGAGAATGATAACGAGCTGCGCGAAGCCTTCAATAAATGGGCACTCATTCAAGAGATGGGCGCAATGCTTAGAGAGCTTGGAATAGAGTAGAACGTTACGAAATTGCACCTGATCGGGGGCAAAGCAGGATGTGACGGCGCAGCGGATGATGACATCTAGACAATCACAACTAGTTCTGAGCTTATTCCCTGGCATTGACCTGCTGGGGCGCGGATTTGAGGCTGAAGGCTTTTGTGTGGTGCGCGGGCCTGATCTGATCTGGGGGCAGTCTATATCGAGCTTCCACGCGCAGCCAGGACCCTTTAACGGGATAATCTGCGGTAGCCCCTGCCAGAACTTCACAACGGTCAATCGCAATCG